>JAOPZQ010000274.1 GCA_025964075.1 Solirubrobacterales bacterium
GGTCGGCCAGACCGCTGGCCTGCGCCCGCGCGCGCGTCACCGCCACGCTGCGCCCGGCGAGCGGGCGCGCCTCGAGCCACGCCAGCTCCCCGCGCAGCGCCGCCACCGGACCGACGACGGTCACCGACGGCGGCCGGATCCCCTCCGCGCGCGCCCGCGGTTCGATCGTCGCCAACGTGGCGAGCACCGTACGCTGGCCCGGCAGCGTGCCCCGCTCGACGACCGCGGCGGGCTCGTCCGGCGACCGGCCGCCGGCGATCAGCCGCTCGGCGATCACGCCGAGCTGGCGCACGCCCATGTAGAAGACGAGCGTCCCGGGGAAGACGGCGAGCGCGGCCCAGTCGAGCGCCGACTCCGGCTTGTCCGGATCCTCGTGCCCCGTCACGAAGGCGACGGCGCTCGCCCGGTCGCGATGCGTCACCGGGATGCCCGCGTAGGCGGGCGCGGCGACGCCCGCGGTCACGCCCGGGACGACCTCGAACGGGATGCCCGCGGCGCGGAGCGCCTGCGCCTCCTCGCCGCCCCGGCCGAAGACGAACGGGTCGCCGCCCTTGAGGCGCACGACGCTCCGGCCGGCGCTCGCGTGCTCGACCAGCAGCCGCTCGATCTCCTCCTGCGCCATCGACGGCCCGCCGCCCTCCTTGCCGACGTATACGAGCAGCGCGTCGGCCCGCGCGCCGTCGAGCGCCGTCGCGGGGATCAGCCGGTCGTGGAGGATGACGTCCGCGCTCGCGATCAGCTCGAGCGCGCGAGCGGTGAGGAGCCCCGGATCGCCGGGGCCGGCGCCGACGAGGTAGACGGTCACGTCGTCGCCATCTGCTCCGCGACGTCGAGCAGCTCCCGTCCGCCGGCCGCGAGCATGCGGTCGCCCAGGTCGTGGCCCAGGCGCTCGGGCAGGATCGACGGCCCGCGGAGCTCGTCGGTCATCCAGCTCGAGCCGTCGGGCAGCCCGAGCCACGCCCGGAGGAAGACCTCGCCGCTCCCGACGCTCGCCTGGGTGGCGAGCGGCGTGTGGCAGGTGGCGCCGAGCGTCCGCACGAGCGCGCGCTCCGCCTCGAGCGCGACGCGCGAGACGGGGTCGTTCAGCGCCGTCGCGCGCGTGTCGGCGAGGCGGCCCTCGAGGAGCAGCGCGCCCTGCCCGGCGGCCGGAAGCCAGTCGAGGACGCCCGTCGCCTCGTCCTCGCGGCCGAGCCGCTTGAGACCTGCGAGCGCGAGGACGATCGCGTCGCACTCGCCGTCGGCGAGCTTGCGCAGCCGGGTGTCGACGTTGCCTCGCAGGGCCACGACCTCGAGGTCCTCGCGCACCGCCCGCAGCTGCGCCGACCGGCGCGGCGAGCTCGTCCCCACGCGGGCCCCGGTGGGCAGGTCGGCGAGCGAAGCCGCGCCGCACAGGGCGTCCCGCGGATCCTCGCGCGCGGGCGCCGCCGCGACGCCGAGGCCGTCCGGCAGCACGGCCGGCACGTCCTTCGCGGAGTGGACGGCGAAGTCGATGTCGTGCGCGAGCAGCGCCGCCTCGAGCTCGGCCACCCACCGCGACTTGTCGCCGGCGTCCTCGCCCCGGTCTCCCGCGGTCGTCACGACGACGAGCTCGGCGCCGCCGAGCGCGTCGGCGACCAGACGCGCCTGGGCCAGCGCGAGTGCGCTGCCCCGCGTCCCCAGCCGGAGGCTCACCGCCGCGGGCGACGAGGCAGGCGGTGAACCTGCGCCATGCGGCCGAGGTGCTCGGCGTCCGAGCGCGCCGAGTCGGCGCCGGCCGGCTCGGAGGGCTGCTCCTCCGCCGCCTCGGGCTCGGGCAGCCCGAAGAGCTCGCGCAGCACCTGCGTGCGCTGGTGCACCCGATCGTCGCGGGTCTGCTTCATCCGCACGGTCGGCTCGTGGAGGATGCGCGTCGCGATCGCCTGCGCGAGCGCCGCGAGCCGGTCGCGATCCCGCGCCGACAGCGACTCCCACCGGCCCTCGTTCTCCGCGAGCACCGAGAGGGCGATCTCCCTCCCGCGCTCCTGCAGCGCGGCGACGGTGGGGAGGACCTCGAGCGACCCCAGCCACACCGCGAAGTGCTGGATCTCCTCCTCGACGATGCCCTCGGCGCGGCGGGCCTCGGCCTGGCGAACCCGGCGGTTGCGGTTGATGACGGCCTGGAGGTCGTCGATGTCGTAGAGCGTCACGCCGCTCAGCTCCCCGCACGCCGTCTCGATGTCGCGGGGCACGGCGAGGTCGATCATCAGCAGCGGACGCCCCTCGCGGGCCGCGACGACCTCCGCCATCTCCTCCTCGCCGAGGATCGGATGGGGGGAGGCGGTCGAGGCGACGACCATGTCCGCCTCGACGAGCTCGGCCGGCAGCTGGTCGAGGGACACCGCCGCGCCCCCGAAGCGCTTCGCGAGCGACAGCGCGCGATCGCGGCGCCGGTTCGCGACGAAGATGGTCTCGACGCCCTCGGCGGCGAGGGCCTCGGCGGTGAGCTCGCCCGTCTCTCCCGCGCCCAGCAGCACGACGTGGCGACCGCGCAGCTCCCCGAGCTCCTCGCGGGCGAGCGACACCGCGACCGACGACGTCGACAGGTGGCCGTCCCCGATCCCGGTCTCGGTGCGCACGCGCTTGCCGGTGGCGAGCGCGGCGCCGAAGAGCCGGTTCGTCAGCGCGCCGGCGGTCCCGGACTCCAGCGCGTGCTGGTGCGCGCGCTTGATCTGACCCTGGACCTCCGCCTCGCCGACGACCATCGACTCGAGCCCGGAGGTCACGCGGTAGAGGTGCCGCGCGGCGTCGCAGTTGCGCAGCGCGTACATCGGGCCGGCCAGCTCCGTCGGCCGGATGCCGGCCTGCCGGGCGAGCATCCCCAGCGCCGCGGTCTCCGCCTCGACCGGATCGCCGACGACGAGGTAGAGCTCGGTGCGGTTGCAGGTCGAGATCGCGACGGCCTCGTGGACGGCGGCGTCGCCGCGCAGGTCGCGGAGGAACTGCGTCGCCCGCGCCGGGGGCAGCGCGAGCCGCTCCCGCACCGCCACGGGGGCGGTCTTGTGGGAGACGCCGATGGCCAGGATCTCGCTCATCCGGCCGCCACCTCCTCGCGATCGTCCGCCGGCTCCTCGTCGCGCGTCGCCGCGAGCTGGTTGAGCTCGGTCAGCTCGCGCTCGATCCGCGTCAGCTTCGCGGCCATGATCGCGACGTAGATCAGCAGCAGGGCCACGAACACGATGTAGGCGGCGGCGACGTACTTGCCGGCCTCGTGCAGGGGCAGAGCCGGTGCGGCGAGCGGCAGCATCACGTGGGCCGCGCCGGTGCGCTGGCCCGCGGCGCCGCGGAGCGGCC
>JAOPZQ010000322.1 GCA_025964075.1 Solirubrobacterales bacterium
AGGGGCTCCTCTACCGCGCCGTGCCGCCGGCGCAGCGCCGGGCCGACGCGATCGGCGCACTGGCACGCGTCGGGCTCGGGCACCGGCTCGGCCACCGACCGGGGCAGCTCTCGGGCGGCGAGCGTCAGCGCGTCGCCATCGCCCGGGCGGTCGTCGGCCGTCCCGCCATCATCCTGGCCGACGAGCCGACCGGCAACCTCGACTCCCGCACCGGCGCGGAGATCCTCGCGCTGCTCGCCGAGCTGACCGCCGACGGCACGACGGTCGTCGTGGTCACCCACGACGCTGCCGTCGCACAGGCGCTCGACCGTCGCATCGAAATGCGCGACGGCGACGTGGTCACGGACTCGGGTACGCGGTCATGAGCCGCCGCAGCTCACGGATGCGGCCCGCGGATGTGCTCGGCACGGCCGGTGGCGCGCTGCTTGCGCGCCCATGGCGCACCGCGCTGTCGGCGCTCGGCATCGCCGTCGGGATCGGCGCCGCCGTCGCCGTGCTCGGCGTCTCGGCCTCGTCTCGCGCAGCGCTGCTCGCGCAGCTCGGCAAGCAGGGCAACCTGATCACAGTGGGCGCCGGCCAGGACTTTGGGAGCTCCTCGGTGCCGCTGCCGCTCGCCGCGCCCAGGATGATCCGACGGATCGCGCCGGTCGAGCAGGTCACGAGCGTCGGCTACGTCGCAGGCGCCAGCGTACGCCGCAGCGCCGCGATCCCGGCGATCGACACGCACGGGATAGCGGTCCTCGCCACTCAGACCAGCCTGCCGCGAACCCTCGGCGCGCAGGTCGCGCACGGCACGTTCCTCAACGCGGCCACGAGCCGCTACCCCGCCGTCGTGCTCGGCGCGGCGGCCGCGCGCAGCCTCGGTATCGACCGGGTCACGCCGAGCACGCAGGTCTTCGTCGCGGGGCGGTACTTCAGCGTCGTCGGAATCCTGCGGCGCGTGCCGCTCACACCGGAGATCGACGAGGCGGCGCTCGTCGGGTTTCCCGCCGCCGAGCGGGTGCTCGGGCTCAGCGGACACCCGACCTCCATCTACCTACGTGCGCTGCCGGACCAAGTCAGTGCCGTCATCGGCGTGCTGCCGTTCACCGCCAACCCCGCGCAGCCCGAGGGCGTGCAGGTCAGCCGCCCGTCCGCGCTCCTCACCGCCCGCGCCGCCGCGCGCACGGCGCTGACCGGCCTGTTCCTCGCCCTCGGAGCGGTCGCCGTGATCGTCGGCGCTATGGGAATCGCGAACATCATGATCATCTCCGTGCTCGAGCGACGCACCGAGATCGGCCTGCGCCGCGCACTCGGGGCCCGTCGCCACCACGTCGCCACCCAGTTCGTCGTCGAGTCGCTGTTGCTCTGCGGGCTCGGCGGCCTGGCAGGGATCGCGCTCGGAGCGGGGTCGACCGGCGTCTACGCGCTCACCAGCGCCCATCCGCTCGTCGTCCCCCTCAGCGCACTCGGCGGCGGCGTCGGCGTCGCGCTAGCCGTCGGCGCGATCGCGGGCGTCTACCCGGCCGCACGCGCCGCGCGCCTTCCGCCGACCGAAGCGCTGCGCACCACGTGAACGGGCTCCTCGTGTGTGCTTCAGACGGGCCAGCCCCTCAGGAGATCCAGCCGCGGCGTACTCCGAGCGCCGTCAGGGCCGCCGGCGTGTCACGGAGACCGTGAAGAGCCCTTGCAGGTCGGGGGCGTGCGCGGCCTGGCGGAGATAAGGTCGCAGCCCGAAGATGTCCTGGATCGTGCGCAGCGTCGACGGATGCGAGTAGGCCGTCCGGCTCGCGTACCCACGCTTGGCGAACCGGCTGACGGCGATCAGCCCGCTCGGGTTGTCGCAGCACGCCGCGCCCTCGTCCCAGAGAACCAGGATCGCCCCGTCGCGACGATACGCCGCGGTGGCCTGGATCTTGGGGACGAGGCTCTGCAAGAAGCTGTCGGCGTTGCGGATCAAGTCCGAGCTGCGCCCGGGGATCGGCTTCTCGCCCTGGTGGTAGTCGTTAGGGACGATGAACGAGTACTGCGGCACCCGATTGCGCGCGAGATCGGTCGTGAGCTCGGCGAGTGGTCGTTCGTGCGCGACGCAGCTGCGCCCGGTGAAGTCGTCGAAGTAGACCGGCGCGTTGTGATCGGCCGAGTACGGCGCGCCCGGGTCAGCCAGCGGGCAGGTCGTCCCGTTGCCCGGAAGGTTCTCGCGGTAGCTCTTCCACGACACCTTCGCGCGCGTGAGGTACGTGGCCAGGTGACTGGTGGTGCTGAGCCGCAACTCGGTCGGCGTCGGCGACTTGCCCTGCTGACCCATCGGGTCGCCGGCCTCGAGCAAGAAGTAGTTCGGAAGGCTGTTGTGCGCGTGCGCCCGGTAGTTCTCCGCGTGCGCGTACCTCGCGACCAGCGTATTGTTGATGTACGGGGCGGAGGATGAGCCCTTGATCGCCGACCAGTCCGTGTTCTCCATCATGACGAGCCAGAGGTGGCGGATCGGCGTCCCGTGGGCGCGCGCGATCCGGGCCGGTATCGGTTCGGCGGAGGACCGGCTCGGAGCCCCCCGCCAGACGCCAACCGCAACGATGAGGCCGACCCCGAGCACGGCGACGACGAGTGCCGTGGAGCGTCGCCTCATGACGCCCGAGTATCGCACTCCCCTGGACGGCCGGATCGCCTTCGGTCCAGGACCGAACCCACCCGAAAGTCGGGTTGCCCGCGCGACTCAGCGCAGCGGGCGCCGGCGAGGGTTGAAGTACGGATCGCGTGCCAGCTTCCGGATCCCCGCGCGAGCGCCCGCTGACGTGTTGATCCGAAAATCCGCCGAGCCAATGTGCGAGTCCCACAGAACGACCGCGCGGATGTCGGGAAACCGCTTGGGGATGTCGGTCGCGGCCTGGTGGTACCAGCGCCCTTTGACGCCGCCCTGCTCGACGCTTCCGAACTCGGCGATCATGATCGGCTTTCGCCCGGCGTAGTCGGCGTAGACGCCCCGGCCGAAGACCTTGGCGAAGCTGCGCCACCCGGCGCCGTTGGGATGGTCGGACCCTCCCCAGTTGTACCCGTCGATGCCGACCCAGTCGACGGCGTCGTCGCCCGGGTAGTAGGCCGACCAGTGGTTCCACGACGTCGTTGGGACGTCCTTGGCGTTGGGACACCACACGAGCCGCACGTTCGCGGCGCCCGCGCTGCGCAGGACCGATCGGAGGTGTCGCCAGGCGCGAACGTAGACCGCGGGCGCCAAGGCTCCGCCCGACCGCGAGCCCGACCAGTGGTACCAGTTGCCGTTCATCTCCCACCACGGGCGCAGCAGGATCGGCTTGCCCACCGACGCCAGGAGCTTGCCCCAGGCGCGAATCGCCGCGTCGGTCGAGCCGGAGGCGACCGCGCGCAGCCCGGGAAACGGCTTCGAGGGTCCGTTCCACGTCAGCAGCGGAATGCGACCGGAGGATGCGTCGAACATCAGCTCGTCGCGCATGTCCGGCGCCGGGCTTCCGTCAGGGGCAAACCGGGCGACGTGGGCGTCGATGTCCAGCATTCGCCCGAGCTGGCCCTCGACCTTGGCGACCTCGCCGCGAGACCACCACGTTCCCCCGTGCAGGTCCGGGTTCGCCCAAGCCCCGAACCACGCGCCGTGTGCGGGAACCACCGCCGCGGTCGCGCGCGCCGGTGTCGGCAATCGGAACGATGGCGTGCCGTGGCGGGCGCCGGCACACCCACCGACCGCGGCGGCGACCAGCGCCAGCACGGCTCCCGCGCCCCCCCGGTGGCGCTTGCCCGTCACCGCTCGATCACGACGAGGAACACAGCGCCTATCCAAGGCGGGGAAGATGGCCGTTGCGGAACAGCGGCGCCAGGCTGCCGTGCCTGCGGCTCTGCGCGCTGCCCAAGTGCGCGAGCCCGAAGCTCGTCTCGATCGTCGCCAGCACGCCGTAGTGGTCGATCGCGCGGGTCATTCGCGCACCCGCGCGCACGTCGCGGCCAGCGACGACGGTCGCTATGCGGCCGCCCTGCGATCCCCCACAGCAGCCGTCGTTCGTGCTGCCCTCGTCGTAGGTGATCACGAGGAAGCCGTGCGGGCCGAGCGCGGGCAGCAGCCCTGGCACGGTGCGGCGAAGGAAGCTGTCGCCGGTGCTGACCGGGCAGTCGTGCGTGTCGTTGCACAGGTCCGGCGCGATCAAGGCGAAGTCGGCAAGACGGTTGTGGCGGATGTCGCCGGCCAGCCGCGTCAGCGGGACGCGGTGGGCGCAGCGCTTCGGGCTGGCGGCGATCGCGTTGTCGTAGGCGAAGGGGTCGTGCTTCTTGGCGTAGCGCCCGGTGTATGCCGGACGAGCGCACGGCGCCGGCAGCCCCTGGAGATAGGCGCCCCAGGTCCGGTTGGCATGCTCGAGCTGGTCGGCGATGTTCGGCGCGTTGGCCGTGCAGTCGGTGCAGTCGTCGGTGATGCCCTGCGTCGACCCGCTGATCAAGGCGATGTAGTTGGGCAGCGACGGGTGCCGGATGCCGAAGCTGTTGACCGCGAGGCCCTGTCGCCGTGCTAGACGGTTCAGGTACGGAGCCTCCGCTGAGCCGATGACCTGCTGCTGCTCCTTGTTCTCCATGACGATCACGACGACATGCGAGGTCTTGGCCACGTGGCCTCGACGCAAGACGGGCGTCTTCGAGGACTGCCCACGTGCCGCCGGGCCGCCACCGCCGCACGCGACGCCGAGCGCGGCGAGCAGACCCGCGGCGAGCGCCAGGGCGCGTCGGCCACCGTGGCGGCGGCTCAACGTGTGCTCCACGTTGCCCGTTCACCGCACGAGATCGGTGAAGGCTGGCGAGTGGTGGCCCGCATGGTTTCCGAGACGAAACGTTGTTCGCCTATGGTGCTCCGCGTACCGACGGAACGCTATCGAGCATTCGGTTCCGCAGGCAGGAAGATGGCCCGACCTGAACTCTCCGCTAACCCGGCGGAAATGAAAGGCGAAAAGGCACCGCGTCTGCGGGGCCGTTTGCGTCGGAGGTCGGCTACTTCGCCCGTTCGCGGACGATGATCCACAGACTGCGGGTCAGCGTCAGGAGTCGCCCCGCGCGCCCTCGAGCGGCACGCCGCTGCGGGCGCCTGGGGCCCACGAACGCCGGCGTCGCGATCTGGGGGTCGATCGGCGAGTGACGATGAGCCGGCGGAGCCCTGAACGCAGACTCCAGGGAGGCCGGGTCGCTCACGGCCGGGTCCGGGTTCTCGACGGCGGAGCTGGTGTCAGGGTGACGTGGTCTCATGGGGCTCGTCCTTGAGCGTAGAGCGCAGGGACTAGTCTACCCGAGACTGGCATCTCCGACGCCCGTTGGTGTTACCCGGGCGTGATCTCGCGTGGGACGCCGTCGCCGGCGCCGACGGGCGGCTCGCTCGCGGACGTCGAGCGAGCCCCCCGGCGTGCCACTCAGCTGCGCTTCACGACCTCGCAGTCGGACGCGACGCGGTCGCGGCGATCGGCGCGAACCGTGTCGCGTCCGGCGCCACACGAGATGCGGTCGAGGCTTCCGCCTCGCGCGTCGATGTCGTCGTTGCCCGCTCCGCCCGAGATCCGGTTGCGCCCTGAGCCGCCCACGAGACGGTCGGCCCCCGAGCCGCCAAGCAGCGTGTCGTTGCCCGCGCCGCCGTTCAGCCCGTCGTTGCCTGCTCCGCCGTTGATGCGATCGCCGCCGGAGCCGCCGGACATCGTGTCGTTGCCGGCGGCGCCGTCGATGATGTCGCGGCCGGCATCTCCAGACAGTCCGTCGTCGCCCTCGTTGCCCTGGAGGCGATCGTCGCCCTGCTCGCCCTTGAGGAAGTCGTTGCCCGCGCCGCCCCGCAAGACGTCGTTGCCGCCGCCGCCGTAGAGGCAGTCGTTGCCGCCCGAGCCGGTCATGCGGTCCTTGCCGCCCAGGCCGAGCAGCAGGTCGCTGCCCGCGCTCCCGATCATCAGATCGGCCCCCTTCGTGCCCCGCTTGGGCACAGTGCACGACCCGGGCTCGAGGACCGGCACCACCGTCGCCGGCGGCGGCGAGGTCGTGTCCGGCGACGTCCCCGGCGGGGTGGTCGTGGGGGGCGGCGTGTCCACCATGCCGCTGCCGCGGTCGACGTGCTCGCAGTCGGAGGCGATCAGATCGGACGTGTCGGCGAGGACCGTATCGTCGCCGCCACCGCACGTCACGCGGTCGGTGAAGGTCCCGCGGGTGTCGAAGCGGTCGTTGCCGCTGCCGCCGGTCAGGGTGTCGATGCCATCGCCCCCGAAGAGCTCGGAGGGCAGGCTCGTCTGGTTCTCGACGGTGTCGTCCATGTCGTCGGCGCTGACGAAGAGCGCCGTGGCCGTGCCCGGGCAGTGGATGCCGGTCGTCGAGCCCACCACGCGATTGCACCCGGCGCCGGGTGTCGGGGCCGCGCCCCCCGTGTCGGTGACCGTCGTGCCGGTGCTGTCGGCCGTCACCGTGATGACGTTCTTCTCGCCCGGCGCCGCGAAGACCCGCAGGGTGGTCGCCTGCGCGCCCGCACCGAAGCTGACCGTCGCCGCCTGCGCCGCCGCAACGGACCCCAGGCTACCGGCCAAGGTCGCCGCGAAGGCGATCGCTCGCAGGCGGGAGCCGTTGACGAAGCCGCATCCGTGCGTTGGCGGTGAGGGCACCTTTTCTCCTTTGACGTTTGACCGCGCCGAACGAGTCACACGCTCTAGATACCAGAGGAGTTGTCACGCACCCCCCGCCTTTTGACCAGCATCACGGCGCACCGGTCGAGGGCCGAGGCCGCGGCGGGTGCGCGGCCCGACGCGTCCTAGGAGGGTCCTGAAAAAGTCCGGCACGCCCGGATGCGGCCGTGGACACGTCGCCGGATCGGCCGCCGAATCCTCGGAAATACCACCAGTATTCCCTTCGGCTTCGCCGACCGCCCGGCTCGGTCC
>JAOPZQ010000347.1 GCA_025964075.1 Solirubrobacterales bacterium
ATCAGCCTGGAGATCGTCCCGTCGACCGACCAGGACCGGTCGATCGAGTTCTACGAGCCGAAGCGCGCCTTCGAGAAGCGCACGGCCGTCCCGTTCGGCGACCAATACCGCTGGGTCGAGGTCTACCCGCCGAGCGGCACCACCGGCATCGCACTCGCGCCCCCGCGCGAGGGCGACGCGACGGCGGTGCAGACGGGCATCACCCTGACCACCGACGACATCGACGCCACCCACGGGCATCTGCAGTCGGGCGGCGTCGACGTGGACGCCGAGGTCTCGCGCATGGGCGACCCGGTCCCGCCGATGTTCTGGTTCCGCGACCCCGACGGCAACACGCTGATGATCGTCGAGCAGAGCTGAGGACGCCGGTCGCCGCGGCGCCTCCGCTGCGGGCGAAACGGCCCACACCTCCGTGGTTTTCGGACGTTCGGCGTTGCGAGCCCGCCCAGCGGGCTCGATTCGCCGAACGTCTGATTTGTCGGGGGGTTCGGTGGCTTACTCCCGCCTGAGGCCCCGGTATCCGGCCGGAAGTCACCGCGCACCCCCTTTGAGCTAGGCAGCGGCGGGCGGCCGCTCCAGCACGACGCGCACCCCGCGCTTCGGCACGATCGTGATCCCGCGGCGCTCGGGCCGATCGGGACGCCGCGACGCGGGGCGCAACGCCGCCCTCTCCAGCACCCGCCGCAGGACGACGCGCATCTCGAACGTCGCGAAGCTCGCTCCCAGGCACCGGCGCGTGCCGCCGCCGAACGGGATCCAGGTGTAGGTGTCCGGCGCGTCCGGGCCGAGGAAGCGCTCGGGGAGGAACCTCGAGGCGTCCGCGTAGACGTCGCCGCGGGTATGGATCGTGGCGATCGACGGGTTGATCTCGACGCCGTCCGGCACGCGGTAGCCGCCGATCTCGAACGGGCCGCCGCGCACGACTCGGCCGACTCCGGGGATCACGGGCCGGATCCGCAAGGCCTCCTTGACGACGGCGTCGACGTACTCGTCGGTCGCGCCCGCCCGCACCGCGGCGAGCACGCGCGGGTCCCGGAGCACGAGGTCGAACGCCCACGCGAGCCCGGTCGCCGTCGTCTCGTGGCCGGCCACCAGCAGCGTCACGAGCTCGTCGCGGAGCTCGCCGTCCGTCATCGGCTCGCCGGCCTCGTCCCGGGCCTGCAGCAGCATCGAGAGGATGTCGGTGCGCTCCGCCAGGTCGGAGGCCGAGCGCCGGCGCGCGATCTCCGCGTAGATCAGCTCGTCGAGCTGCTCGCGGTTCTTGACGAACCTGGCCATCGCGCCGCGGTCCCCCATCCGGCCGCCCGAGAACGCCAGGACCAGGATTCCGAGGCGCCGCGACAACGGCTGGATCATCGCGCGGACGCGGCGCTTCAGCTCCACCTGCCGCTCGCCCGCCTCGACGCCGAAGACCGCGCGCATGATCACCTCGAGCGTCAGCTCCTGCATCGCGGGCATCAGCGGGAACTCCTCGCCGACGGGCCACGTATCGACGACCCGGTCGGTGGCCTCGAGCATCACCGACGCGTACTCGAGCATCCGCTGACCGTGGAACGGCGGCAGCAGCAGCTTGCGCTGCCGCAGGTGCTCGGCGCCATCCAACAGCAGGACCGAGCGTTGGCCCAGCGCGGGGCCGAGCAAAGCGTTCGCCTCCCCCGCGCGCAGCCGCTCCGGCGAGGCGCGGAAGACCTCCTTGACGAGCTCCGGCGTGAAGACCATCACGAACCGCTGGTCGAACGCCGTGCCCAAGGTGACGATGTCGCCGTAGCGCTCCCGGCACCAGCGCATGAACCGCGCCGGCGCGACGATGAACGCCATCGTCTGAACGAGCGCGGGGAGCCGCGGACCGGGCGGGAAGCTCACCTCGGCGCTCGCCACGCCGCCCCGCTCAGGATGCCGCCGCGCCGGCCGCCGTCGTCCGGGCGCCGGCGTCCACGGCCGAGGTGACCTCGCGCACGGTCCGGACGACGGCCGCGGGGTCGTCGAGCATCGGCACGTGGCCGACGCCGGGAAGCGTGACCCAGTCGGCGTCCGGCACCAAGGTCCGCAGGCGAGCGGAGTAGTGCTTCTCGGGGATGATCCGGTCGCCCTCGGACCAGGCGATCCGCACGGGGCAGTCGATCTGGGCCAGGTCGCCGAAGCCTCGCCCCGCTCCGACCGCCTCGAGGAAGGGCACGTAGATGGAGCAGTTGGCGGCGGAGCGGATCAGCTCGACCGCCAGCGAGGCGGGGACCGCCGCGGGACGCGACGACACGTCGCGCAACGCCAGCGCACGGAACCGCGGGCGACGGATGAGGTCCTCGCTCCACGGGGCCAGCGCCTTGAGCAGCCGGTAGTTGCGGACGAAGTAGGACTTCAGCCGGCGCTCGCTGCGGGTATCGGCGTCCCAGCCACCGGCCGGCGACAGGGCGACGACCGAGAGGCCGCGCTCGCGCGCCGCCAGCGCCAGGGCGACCCAGCCGCCCAGCGAGTTGCCGACCAGATGGGCGCGCTCGAGGCCCAGCTCGTCGAGCTCCCTCTCGGCCGCGTCGACGACCGCCTCGACGCTGACCTCGACGCCGTCCTCCCAGGGCTTGCCCTCGAAGTGGCCCGCCAGGTTGATGGCGTAGACCTCGTGGTGCTCCTCCAGCCCCGGGATCACGGGCTGCCAGCATCGCCAGTTGGCGGAGAAGCCGTGGACGAGCACCATTGGCGTCCCCGCGCCGCCGTGGTAGCCGCTCATGCGGACGATCGTACAGGTTCCGCCCCGTAGGCCCCGCCACGACGGTCAGTCCTGCTTTCGGGCGATAGCCCGGCCGAGCTCCTCCTTGGTCATCTTCGAGCGGCCGCGCACGCCCACCTCTCGGGCGCGCTCGAGGAGCTCGTCCTTCGTGTGGCCCTCGACGTCGACGCCACCCGCGGTCGGCTTCGGCCGGTCGCGCGCCGCCGCGCCACGCTGCTTCGACTGCGCGTCCGACGGCCCTTTGCGCGCCTTCGGCTCCCAGTGGTCGCCGACCTTCTCGAAGGAGTGCTTGACCGCGGCCCACGCGGTGCGCTGGGCCCGCTCCTCGGAGTCGTACTCCCGTTCGGCCGACTCCAGCGTCTCGGCGTACGTGCGCTGTGCCTTCTCGGGCGAGCGCTGCAGGGTCCCGGGGAGGTCTTCCTTCCTCGTGATGGGCATGGAGATAGGTTGCCCTGGAGATGGCGGCGCCCACCTTCGATCTGCAGTCCCACTCGCAGCACTCGGACGGTGCGCTGCCCGCGGCCGAGGTGGTGGCGACGGCGGCCCATGAAGGCGTCGAGCTTCTGGCGCTGAGCGACCACGACACCGTGGCCGGGGTCCCCGAGGCCCTCGAGGCGGCCCAGGAGCACGGCCTCCGCCTCGTCCCGGCCGTCGAGCTCTCCTCCGTCCACGCGGGCGCCGAGGACCTCCATCTCCTCGGCTACCTCGTCGACCACGAGGACGCGACGCTCGCCGAGCGGCTTCGCGGCGCCCGCCAGGAGCGCGAGGAGCGCGCGAAGGCCATGGGCGAGCGGCTGATGAAGGCCGGCTTCAAGGTGTTCGACAAGCCGCTGGCCCGGCGCCACGCCGAGGGGAAGTCGATCGGCCGCCCCCACCTCGCGGCGGCGGTCCTCGCCCACCGCAAGAACCGCCGAAGGCTCGAGGAGGAGGACCTCCACGACGTCGGCGGGTTCATCGAGACCTACCTCGTGCCGGGCGCGCCCGGATACGTGCCGCGCCGCCGGCCCACCGTCGAGGAGGCGATCGGCTGGGTGCACGACGCCGGTGGTGTCGCGGTGTGGGCGCATCCGTTCTGGGACGTCGACGACGTCGGCGCCGTGCTCGCCACGCTCGAGGCCTTCCACGCCATGGGGCTCGACGGCGTCGAGGCGTTCTACGCCACGCACACCGAGGAGCAGACGCACCGGCTCGCGGCGAAGGCGGCCGAGCTGGGACTCCTCACCACGGGCTCGGCCGACTTCCACGGCCCGGAGCACCGGCTCTTCGACCGCTTCCGCGCCTTCAGCCTCTACGGGCTCGAGCCGAACCTCGGCCCGCTACAGTGCTAGGAGGCGCCTGAAAAAGTCCGGCACGCCCACCGTCCTGTTTTTCAGGACCCCCTAGGCGGGCGCGCGCGAGGACGCCGGGCCGCTCTGGAACCAGGCGAAGACGAAGCAGGCGAGGGCGACGACGAGCGCGGCGATCCCGTGCTTCGTGTGGTGGTGGGGGGCCTCGGAGGAGCTCGCGCCGACGTGTCCGGGGAAGAACGACGGCAGTCCGTGCGCCGTCGAGACGAAGTAGACGACCGCGATCACGAGGAAGACGATGCCGAGGAGCACGGCGGGGAGGATGAGGGTGCGGTTCTTGGTCACGGCGCGAGAGACTAGATGGGAAGGCGGTCGAAGAGGGTCAAGGTTCTACCGCATCGTCCCCGTGTGCCCCAGCGAGTACCGCCCGGGCTGGGGCCAGACGGTCAGGCCGTGGGGCCCCGACCCCACCGGGATCCGCGCGAGGAGCTTCCCGGTCGAGGTGTCGATCGCGTAGACCTCGGCGTTGTAGCGGCCCGAGAGCCACAGCGTCTTGCCGTCGGCGGACACGTTGCCCATGTCGGGTGAGCCGCCCCCGGGGAGCGTCCACTTGCGGACGACCTTCCGTGTGGCGAAGGAGATCAGCGAGATCGATCCCTCCATGCGGTTGCTGACGTAGAGCACCTTCGCGTCGCGGCTCGCGTAGAGGCCGTGCGCGCCCATTCCGGTGTCCACGAAGCCGATCTTCTTCATCGTGTGCGCATCCACGAGCCAGACGCCGTTCGACATCATGTCGGCGACGTAGAAGACCTTGCCGTCCGGCGAGAGCTTGACGTCCTGGGGCATGCCGCCCGCGCGCAGGAAGACGTGCGTGACGACCTTCTGCTTCGGGATGTCGACGACGACCATCTGCCCCGAGAACTCGCACGAGGCGAGCGCGTAGCGGCCGTCGGCGGTGAAGTCCATATGGTCGACGCCGGGGCACCGGACGTCGAGCGAGTGGTGGAGCTTCATCGTCTGCGCGTTCCGGAAGTCGAGCCGCTGCAGGCGCTCGGCGACCACGATCGCGTACTTGCCGTTGGGCGTGAAGTAGAGGTTGTAGGGGTCGGTGACGGGGACCGGCGTGCCCGGCTTGGTCGTGCGCGGGTCGATCGGGGTCAGGGTGTTGCCGGCGTCGTTGTCGACCCAGAGCGTGCGCAGGTCGTAGGAAGGCGTCACGTGCTGGGGCAGCGCGCCGGTGCTGAACGTCTTCACGACCTTGAACGTCTTCGGGTCGATCACCGAGACGGTGTCGGACTTCGAGTTCGGGACGTAGACGCGCGGCGGATCCGCGCGCACGGCCGGGCTGAGCGCTCCCGCCCCGGCGGCGGCGTAGACGTTCGACTTGTCGATGAGCGGGGGGACGGAGAAGCGGTGGTGCCGCTTCGTGGTCGCGGCCCCGTTCGTGCCGACGGGATCGCCCGCCGCGTTCTTCTTCGCCGGCTTGCTCGAGCCGCCGCAGCCGGCGAGGACGGCCGCCGCGACGCCGACGAGGACGACCGCGCGCCTCATCCCGCGCTCCAGATCTCGGCGTGGACGCGGCCGCCCCGATCGCGACCGCCGACGAGCACGACCCGTCCGCCGACCGTTGCCGCGCCGAGGTCCGAGAGGCCCACCGGCAGCTTGCCCGCCGTCCGCACGCGGCCGGACGCCGGGTCGATCGCGAGGATCGTCCGGCGCTGGGTGCCGAGCGAGCCGCCGCGGCCGCCGAAGACGTAGACGCGCCCGCGGAGCGTGGCCGCCGCGGCGTGCGTGAGCGGCGCCGGCAGGTGGCCGATCCGCCGCACCGTGCCGACC
>JAOPZQ010000402.1 GCA_025964075.1 Solirubrobacterales bacterium
ACGACGACGACGTCGGCGCGCCGCGCGGGCGCGGATCGTCGCTTCGCCGCCTTGGCGCCGGGCGCGCCGGCGACGAGCGCCCCGGTGCCCGCGACGGCTCCCGCTCCGAGCAGGCGCCGCCTGCTGATGGCGTGTTCATCGGTCGAAAGCTGAAACATACGTCAGCTTTATACTCGACCGGAGTGCACGGCGACGCCGGTCAGATGATGGCGTGAGGGCGCTCGTCCAGCGGGTGAGCCGCGCCGCGGTCCGCGTGGACGGGCGCGAGGTCGCGGCGATCGGCCCGGGTCTCCTGGTGTTGCTCGGCGTGCACGTCGACGATGACGCGGCGACGGCCGACCGCCTCGCCGAGAAGGTCCGGGCGCTGCGGATCTTCCCCGACGCGGACGGCCTGATGAACGAGCCGCTCGGCGCCCGCGAGGCGCTCTGCGTGAGCCAGTTCACGCTCTACGCCGACGCGCGGAAGGGCAACCGCCCGAGCTACCTGGCGGCCGCGCGGCCGGAGGTCGCGGAGCCTCTGTACGAGCGGTTTCGGGACCGGCTCGGGGCTGTGGGTGGCGTCTTCGGCGCGCACATGGAGGTCGAGCTGGTGAACGACGGCCCGGTGACTCTGGTGGTGGAGGCGTAGGCGCCGGTCAGGACCGCCCGACAACGGCTGGCTACGAGGGGTGGGCCGGGCGGTCGTTTCGCCCCGAGCCCCCGCTCGCTCGGAGGTTCGGCCGATGGAGCCCACTGAGCGGGCTCGTTGCGCCGAACGTGCGAAATGTAGGCGTGGCTGGTGACTCGTGCCCGCCGCCGCGGCCCGCGCCCTCCCCTCGAGGCGTCGTTTTTCGAAGCGCCACGACTTCGACATCCTGTCGATTGGCTTGCGACCAACCGGCGGGTAGCCTCGACGGCGATGGCGACCGAGTACACAGCGGCTCCCTACGCGCCGGCGGACGGCTTCTACGACGAGCTGTTCGACGCGAGTGGGGGCGCCCGGCCGCACGCCGAGACGCTGGTCTCCCGCCTCGAGCGGCTGGGCGCCGGGGAGCTCGCCGCGGCGGGGCGGCGGCGCGACGCCATCTTCATGCAGCAGGGGATCACCTTCGACCTGACGGGCGCGGCGGAGGCGGCGGACGGCGAGCTGCGGGACCGGCCGTTCCCGCTCGACCTCGTGCCGCGGATCCTGCCCGCCGACGAGTGGACCGTGATCAAGCGCGGGCTGGCCCAGCGCATCCGCGCGCTCAACCGATTCGTCGACGACGTCTACCACGCGCGCGAGATCGTCGAGGCCGGCGTGGTGCCGTGGGAGATGATCGTCAGCCGCTCGCACTTCGCCCGGCCCGCCTACGGCATCCGGCCGCCCGGCGACGTCTACTGCCACGTCGCCGGCTGCGACCTCGTCCGGGACGCCGACGGCCGGTGGAAGGTGCTCGAGGACAACGTCCGCACGCCCTCGGGGATCTCCTACGTGCTCGAGAACCGGCTCGCGATGACGCGGCTCGTCCCGGGGCTGTTCGCCGGCTATCACGTGCGACCGGTCGACAACTACCCGGCGCTGCTCCTGAGCGCGCTGCGGGCGGTCGCGCCCGGCGGCGACGACGAGCCGACCGTCGTCGTCTGGTCCCCCGGCCCCGCCAACTCCGCCTACTTCGAGCACGCGTTCCTGGCGCGCACGATGGGCGTCGAGCTCGTCGAGGCCTCGGACCTCGTCGTCCGCGACGAGGTCTGCTACATGCGGACGACGAGCGGCTTGGCGCGCGTGCACACGATCTACCGCCGGCTCGACGACGACTTCATCGACCCGCTCGAGTTCCGCTCGGACTCGCTCCTCGGCGTCCCGGGGCTGATGCGCGCCTACCGCGCGGGGACGCTCGCGCTCGCCAACGCGGTCGGGACCGGCGTCGCCGACGACAAGGCGATCTACCACTGGGTGCCGGAGATGATCCGCTTCTACCTGGGCGAGGAGCCGATCCTCGACAACGTCGAGACCTACCTCCTCTCCGACCCCGAGCGCCTGGCCTACGTGCTCGAGCGCCTCGACCGCCTCGTGGTCAAGCCGACGGGCGAATCCGGCGGCAAGGGCGTGTTCATCGGACCGCGCGCCACCGACGCGGAGATCGCAGCCCAGGCCGAGCTGATCCGGGCCGACCCGCGCCGGTGGATCGCCCAGGAGCTCGTCCACCTGTCGACCGTCCCCACGCTCGACTCGAGCGGCGCGCTGGCGCCGCGTCACGTCGACCTGCGGCCGTTCGCGGTCTTCGGCGAGGACATCTCGATCGTGCCCGGCGGCCTCACGCGCGTGGCGCTGCGGCCGGGATCGATGATCGTCAACTCCTCCCAGGGCGGTGGCTCCAAGGACACCTGGATCCTCGACGAGGAGGTGGTCCCCGACGGTCGCCCGCTGCCGCCGCGGCGAGCCACCGTGCCGCCGCCCCTGCCCGACCTGCGCCAGTCGAGCTGGACCGGGCAGCAGGAGCAGCAGCAGCAGGAGCGCTCGGGCGGCTGATGCTCGCCCGGATCGCGCACGAGCTGTTCTGGCTGGGCCGCCAGCTCGGGCGCGCCGAGCACACCGCGCGCATGCTCGACGGGATCTACGCGATCGACCTCCAGGCGCCGCCGGACGCGCCGGTCGGCGCCCAGCTCACCTGGGAGGGGCTCCTCGCCGTGATGGGCGCGACCGACGAGAGCGAGCGCACCGAGGCGCCCGACCGCGACGAGGTGATGCGCCTGCTCGCCGTGGACGCCAACAACCCGTCGTCCGTCCTCGCCTGCGTGGAGGCCGGGAGGGAGGGCGCGCGAGTCGTGCGCGACGTGATCTCGGCGGAGATGTGGGAGGCCGTCAACACGCTGCGTCTCGGCCTCTACCAGCACCATCTGAGCGGCGGGTTCGGCACCGGCCCCTACGAGTTCCTCCAGTACGTCAAGGAGCGCTGCGCCCTGTTCTGGGGCCTGGCGGAGCGCACGATGCTCGAGGACGAGGCGCGCGCGTTCCTGCACGCGGGCGGGCGGATCGAGGCGGCGCAGATGGTCGTGCGGATGCTCCGGGTCGCGCTGGCGCCGTTCGGCGACGAGGTCGCCGACGAGGTCGAGCGCCCGGCTCGGGATGGTCAGGCCCTCGCGCTCCTGCACGCCGTCGGCGGCCTGCACGCGTTCCGCCGGGCCGTCACGGACCCGCCGAACGCCGAGCCCGTGGCCGGCTTCCTGCTCTACGAGCGCGCCTACCCGGACTCCGTCGCCGCGTCGGTCGATGCCCTCCATACCGCCCTGGTCGCCGCGGACGCACGCTCGCGCACCGCCGCGCCGGTCCTGCGCCTGGCCCGCCTGTCGGCCGACCTCGAGTTCCGGCGCCGCGCCTCGCGCTCGGCCGGCGACCTCCTGGCGGTCCTCGGCGACGTCCAGGACGAGCTCGCGCTGGTCGATCACGACATCTCCGACCGGTACTTTGCCGGCGGCACCCAAGCCAGCCGCGTGATGACCGCATGAGATTCTCGATCCGCTACCGCACCGAGTACCAGTACGACGCGCCCGTGGCCGACAACCTGAACTCGCTGCGGGCGCTCCCGGCGACGACGCCGGCCCAGCGCTGCGAGGAGTCCGGCGTGCGGGTCGACCCCGAGGCGCGGCTCATCCAGCACAACGACTACTTCGGGACGCGCGTCGTCGAGTTCGGCGTCTCGCGCCCCCACGACCGGCTGACGATCGACGTGCGCGCCAAGGTCGAGACCTCGGAGACCCCGGAGCCGCCGGATCCGTCGTGGGAGGCGCTGGCGACCGACGCCTACCGACGCGCCGCGGCGGAGTACCTGCTCCCGAGCGACGACGAGCCCCTCAACGGCGCGCTCGACGGCCTCCGGGCCGACGCGCGCGGGGACGGACCGCTCGCGACCCTCCTCCGGGTCAGCGAGCTGATCCCCGACCGCTTCGAGTACCGCCCGGGCGTGACCTACGTCGGCTCGACGGTGCAGGACCTCCTCGACGCCGGCGCCGGCGTCTGCCAGGACTTCGCGCACCTCGCGCTGATCCTCCTGCGCCGGAACGGGATCGCGGCGCGCTACGTGTCGGGCTACCTGTTCGCCGCGCCGCCGGACGACAGCGAGGACTCGATCGAGGTCAACACCCACGCGTGGCTCGAGGGCCTCCTGGCCGCGCCGGGCGACGGCGCGCCCGTGTGGGTCGGCATCGACCCGACGAACCGCGGGCGGGCGGGCACGCAGCACGTGAAGATCGGCCACGGCCGCCGCTACGCCGACGTGCCGCCGATCAAGGGCGTCTACCGGGGCTCGGCGAGCGCCGAGCTCGAGGCCAGCGTGCGGATGACGCGGCTCGACTCGGGGAACGGCGCCGCTCCCTAGACCGTAGACTCTCGCGCCCGTGCCGCCCACCGAGCGCTTCGTCACCTCCTTCGCCGCCGAGCCTCCCCAGGATGCGCTGCCCTACGGGCGGTGGGCCGAGACCCTGTCCGAGCTCTTCCTCGAGGCGTGCGGTCAGGTCAGGACCGACGACGACAGCCAACCGGGCACGCCGGGCGAGATCGCCTGGTTCCCCGACCGCACCTACGGCGGGCGAACCTACCTCCCGGCGACCGCGGAGACCGACACCGGCCACGAGTACTTCGGGTACGTGTCCTTCGCCCGGGCCGACGACGGCGAGACCGTCGACTTCCGGGCGGTGGCCGACGTCACCGACGAGACGGCGAGCGCGAACCCCGACTGGCAGCTCGACCTCTCCGACGAGGTGATCGGCACCTGGCGGGGCGAGCAGGGCCGGACCGCGGCGATGACCCTCGTCTGGGGCGTGCCCATCGTGGGGAACGGAGCGATCGTCACCGGCGAGCTCGCCGACCTCGCCGTCGACCAGTGCGAGCTCGCCCAGGGCGGCCGATTCACGCTGATCGCGGCCGACGCCTACCGCGGCGACTACCTCGACATCAAGCTGTGGAGCGCCCGCGGCGAGCTCCTCGCCACCGAATCGCTCTACGTCGAGGACGACGAGGAGTAGCCGGCGGCAGCGCTGCGGCGCTTGCGCGCGGCTTCGGCGACTGATACGAAGGGGACACGGAGGAAGGTGTGCGGACGTCGCATCGCCGCACGCTGCCCGCAATCATCAGACGGAGGGAAATCCATGCCTCGAGTGCTTCGCTCGACGGTTGCCTGGCTTGCCCTGCTCTCGGCGCTGCTCGTGGTCCTGGCGGGCTGCGGCAGCAGCAAGAAGGGCAGTACGACCAAGTCCACGGCCACGCCGAGCTCGCAACCGCCGGCGCAGGCGAAGAAGGGCGGCGCTCTGACCGTCTTCTACAACGCCGACGTCGACTACATCGACCCTGGCGCCACCTACTACCAGTACGGCTTCAACGTCGCCTACGCGACGCAGCGGCCGCTCTATTCGTTCAAGCCGGACGACACGACCGGCAGCTCGCCGGACCTCGCGGCCGGCCCGGCGCAGATCACGGACGGCGGCAAGACCGTCACGATCAAGCTCAAGCCGGGGATCAAGTTCAGCCCCCCGGTCAATCGTGAGGTGACGTCGGCCGACGTCAAGTACGCGATCGAGCGCGGGTTCCTCACGAGCGTCGCCAACGGCTACGCGATCGCCTACTTCGGCGACGTCATCGGCGCGCCGAGCAAGACGCTGTCGAAGTACAAGCCGATCTCGGGCATCCAGACGCCGGACAAGTCGACGATCGTGTTCAAGCTGTCGCGCCCGCGCGGCGCCATCGTCGCCGGTGCGCTGTCGCTGCCCCTCTCGGCCCCGGTGCCGAAGGAGTACGCGGCGAAGTACGACGCCGTGGCGACCTCGACCTACGGCCTGCATCAGGTCGCAACCGGGCCGTACATGATCCAGAACGACGCCTCGGGCAAGCTCACGGGCTACACGCCCAACCGCGAGATCAAGCTGATCCGCAACCCGAGCTGGAACTCCTCGAACGACTACCGCAAGGCGTACCTCGACTCGATCGACATCAAGGAGGGCACCGACGTCACGATCGGCTCCCGCCAGATCCTGACGGGCTCCTCGATGGTCAACGGCGACTTCCAGGTGCCCCCGCCGGTCCTCTCGACGATCGTGCAGAACCCGACGCAGAAGAAGGACAACCTGGTCGTCACGCCGCCCACCGGACGCTTCCGGTACGTGGCGCTGAACACCAAGGTCAAGCCCTTCGACAACATCAACGTGCGCAAGGCCGTGATCGCCGCGTTCGACCGCTCGGCCATGCGCCAGGCGTTCGGCGGGCCGCTCACCGGCCAGATCCCGACGCACTTCATCCCTCCGGGAATCGCGGGCTTCGACCAGGCCGGCGGCGCCAAGGGGCCGGGGTACGACTTCCTGGCCAACGAGAACGGCGATCCCGCGCTCGCGGCGTCCTACCTGAAGAAGGCGGGCTACCCGAGCGGGAAGATCACGAACTCGCCGAAGCTGCTGATGGTGTCCGACAACGCCACCTACCAGCTGAAGGCGTCGCAGGTGGCCCTCAACCAGCTGCAGAAGCTCGGGTTCAACATCCAGTTCCGGGCCGTCGCCCGGAGCGCGATGTACACGAACTTCTGCAACATCCCGTCGAAGGGCGTCGCGGTCTGCCCGAGCGTCGGGTGGCTGAAGGACTTCCCGGACCCCGAGACGATGCTGGACCCGACGTTCAACGGGAAGAACATCATCCCCGCGAACAACTCCAACTGGCCGCAGCTCAACGATCCCAAGGTCAACGCGGCGATGGCCAAGGCGGAGGTCCTGCAGGATCCGACCCAGCGGGCCGCGGCCTGGGGTGCGATCGACAAGATGGTCACGGCCGACGCACCCGGCGTGCCCTGGCTGTGGGACACCCAGCCCAACATCCACTCGTCGAACGTCAACGGCGTCATCAACTCGTTCGACGCGACCTGGGACTTCAGCTTCACCTCGCTGAAGTAGCTCGACGTTCGCTCACGCTTCCGGCCCGCGGGATGGACATCCACCCCGCGGGCCGGATCGCGTCGGCCGATGCGGCGCGGACGGGAAGCGGGTAGAGCCCAGGACGCTGGGGAATCATGGTTCACATGAACCACCCTGACCTTCGTTGGACCTGCGGCGAGTGCTCCGCCCACGGCGCGGTCGACTGCTTCCACGTGCACATGGCGACCATCGTCCAGGAGTTCGCCCAGATCCCGGCCCGGTGCCCCAGCTGCGGCGCCGACGCGCTCGCAGTCGTGCCGTCGTCCGCGCCGCTCTCCGGCCGCTAGAGCGCTCCGCCGAGTCGCGAGCGCATCGATTCCCGTGCGGCCAGCGCCACGGTCACCAGTGCGGCGCCCGCGCTCAGCGCCAGCGGGCTCACCAGGTGGGCGAACGGGACGAGGACGGCAAGCGCGGCGATCGCGACGGCGCGCGACGGCGGCCAGCCACCGGAGACCGTCCGCTTGAACATCGCGTTGCCGGCCAGGTAGAGCGCGGGCCCGCCGAGGACGACCGCGGCCGTCGCCGCCGACGTCGTCCCGCCAGGGTGCGCGATCGTCCGGTCGATGGCGACCGCGACGACGATCACGCCGCCGACCATCACGGCGTGCGCGTAGGCGTATCCGGCGCGTCCGATGCGCGCGGCCTGCGTCTCCGCTCCGGCGATCGCGCGAGTCGCCACCTCGGCGTGCCGGACGAAGTAGATCCACCACAGCGAGACGGTCCCGGCGAAGCCGACGACGAACGCGGCGACGACGGCCACCGTCGCGTGGGCGTCGCCGAACGTGCTCCCGACCGCGAGCACCGACTCGCCGATCGCGATCAGCAGCACGAGGTGGCAGCGCTCCGCGAGGTGGCCGCCGGCAAGCGTCCAATCCTCGATCGGCGTGCCCCCGAACCGCGGGAGCGCGAAGCCGTGCATCGGCGCGCCGAGGTCCAGCAGCAGCGCGAGGATCCACAGCCCGAGCCGCGCGTCCCCGTCGGCCAGGGCACCGGCGAGCCAGAACACGCCGGCGATCGACGTCCAGGCGAGGAGCTGCGCGTAGTTGCGCGCCATCCGGTCGGAGCCGAACGCCACGACCATGAACGCGCTGCGCAGGGCCTGGAGCGCGACGTAGGCGCCGGCGAACGTCCACGCCCGGTCGTGGAACGCCTCCGGGATCGCCGCCGACATGATCAGGCCGATGAGCATCAGCACGACGAGGAGCGCGCGGACGCGGGGATGGTCGGGGTCGATCCAGTTGGTCGCCCACGCGGTGTAGTTCCAGGCCCACCACACCGCGCCGAAGAGCACGAGCGTCTCCAGCGCGCCGCGCGCGGTCAGGTGGTGGAGCAGCGTCTGCGAGAGCTGCGTGACCGCGAAGACGTAGACGAGGTCGAAGAACAGCTCCATGTTCGTGACCACGGGCGAGGCGCCCGGCGCGCGGTCACGGAGCAAGGGCCTAGGCGGCGGGCGTCCCGGCCTCCGCCGTGGGCACGCTGCGGCGCACCTCGTCGGCGGTGAGCGGGAAGTGACACGCCGCCAGGCCGCCGTTGTCCTTCAGCTCCAGCGGCGGCGTCTGCTCGCTGCAGATCGGCTGGGCCTTGGGACAACGGGTGTGGAACCGGCACGCCGAGGGCGGATTCGTCGGGCTCGGCAGGTCCCCGACGAGAAGCTGGCGCTCCTTCGTCTTCGAGCGGGTGGGGTCGGGCACCGGCACGGCGGAGAGCAGCGCGCCCGTGTACGGGTGCCGCGGCTGCTCGTAGAGCTGGTCGCTGGTCGCGAGCTCGACGACGGAGCCGAGGTACATGACCGCCACCCGGTCGCACATGTGCCGGACGACGGAGAGGTCGTGGGCGATCATCACGAGGGTCAGCCCGAGCTCGTCCTTGAGGTCGTTCAGGAGGTTGAGGATCTGGGCCTGGATCGAGACGTCGAGGGCGGAGACCGGCTCGTCGGCGAACAGCAGCTTCGGCCGCAGGGTCAGGGCGCGCGCGACGCCGATCCGCTGGCGCTGCCCGCCCGAGAACTCGTGCGGGTAGCGGTTGTAGTGCTCGGGGTTCAGCCCGACCTGCTCCATGATGTCCTGGACGGCGCGCTTGCGCTCCTTGTCGTCCGTGTGGATCTTGTGGATCTTGAAGGGCTCGGCGATGATCGACCCGATCGTCTTGCGCGGGTTGAGCGACGAGTAGGGGTCCTGGAAGATCATCTGCATCTCGCGCCGGACGGGCTTCAGCGCCGCGCCCTTGAGCGCCGTGATGTCCTCGCCGTCGAGGGTGATCCTGCCCGAGGTCGGCTCGAGCAGGCGCATGATCAGCCGCGCGGTCGTGGTCTTGCCGCAGCCGGTCTCGCCGACGATGCCGAGGGTCTCCCCGCGCTTGACGTCGAAGGAGACGCCATCGACGGCGTGGACGGCGCCGACCTTCTTCTGCACCAGGATCCCCTGCGTGATCGGGAAGTACTTGACGAGGTCGCGGACCTCGACGAGGTTCTCGCTCATCGAGTCGGCTCCTCCGCGCTGGCCGGGAGGGGCGCCGCGCCCGCGGGCGCCGGCTCGGGCGGAAGCTCCTTCGGCAGCCCCGCGGCCTGACGGGCCTGCTCCGGGTCGCGGCCGGCGTCGAGCTCGGCCCAGATCCGCTTCCG
>JAOPZQ010000413.1 GCA_025964075.1 Solirubrobacterales bacterium
GCACTCCTGGGCGGCACCGTCTTCGATCTGCTCGTCCTCGAAGAGGGAATCAAGGCCGCGATCGCCCTGGCCGTCCGGCCGCCGCGGGGCCGCGCGGAGCGCGCGCTCTCGGACGCGTTCCGAGGCCGGTCGCTGCGCCACACGAGCGACGCGTGGCGCCTGCATCTCCAGCGCCTGGCGGGGGAGCGGCCGTCGCGCCGGTAAGCCTCAGATCACGTTGGTGCCGAGCCAGGCGACGAGCGCCACGAGCGCGCAGGCGATGAGGATCCCGGCGAGGAGCTTGGCCGGCGCGGGCCGGTAGCTCGGAGGCACGGCCGCGTCGACGAGGTCCGCCTCGAGCAGGGCCTCGCGCGCCGCCTCGGCGCCGGAGGCGGGGACCATGACGTCGCGCGGCCCGGCCGCGAGGAAGTCCGGTACGTCGAAGCCAGCCGTCCGGCGCACGAGGCTGGGCACGCCCTCCTCGAGGAGCAGTCCCTGGATGAACTCGGCCTCGGCCTGGTTGCGGGCGCCGGCGACGCGCGTGAGGTCGCCCTCCGCGTACTGGGGCTTGATCTTCCGGGCCCGCTCGTGGGCGGCGGTGACCGGCTCGAGGCCGCTGATCTTCGCTCCCGCATAGACCAGCGGCATGCCGCAGCGGGTGCAGAAGCGCTCCGCGAGCGGGTAGGTCGTGGCGCAGCTCGGGCAGGCCAGCGGCTCCTCGGAGCGGCCGGTCACCCCTCCACCACGAGCTCGGCCTCGCCGACCTGACCGTCGCGGATCGTGTAGGCGCGCACGTCCGGCTCGTCGCCCGCGAGCCCGACGATCACGTACAGCGCGTCCGGGTGGAACGCGAGGTTGATGTCCGTCTGCGACGGATAGGGCGCGCTGCGCGTGTGGGAGTGGTAGATCGCCCCGAGCTCCCGGCCGGCGTCGTCGATCGCCATCTCGATCCGGTACTGGTCGTGCGGATCCACCTCGTAGCGCAACGGGCTCGCCGCGGCGTTCACGGCGCGGTGGATCTGGACCGCGCGCGCGTCCTCCGAGGCGACCATGCCGCAGCACTCGTTCGGCGCTTCCTCGCGCGCGTGCGCGATGATCTCGTCGAGCAGCGTCCGGGCGATCCGCATGGCCCGGCCGAGGCTAGCAGTGGGGGGTCTTAGTCCTTGAGCGTCGCGACGTCGTCGTCGTCGTTGCTATGCCCGCTCAGCGAGTTCTTGAACTCGCGCATGCCGCGGCCGAGCGAGCGCCCGGCTTCCGGCAGGCGCTTCGGTCCGAGAACGACGAGGGCGATCACGAGGACGAGGACGATCTCGAGCGGGCCAATCTGAGGTCCGAACATGCGGCGTACTCTACTCGCGCCGCCAACCTACGGGGAGGGCTTGCCCGTTTCGAACGCATTAGGCAACTGCGGGCGGCCGAGCGCCTTCCGCAGCACGACGAGGTGCTGGCCCTCGTTGGCCATGACCTCGGCGCTCGTCCGCAGGAGCTCCGGCGACTTCAGCTTGCCCTGCGCGTCGTAGTAGGCGGCGACCGTGGCCGTCTCGAGCGCGATCGCGAACGCGAGGACGTCCTTCTGCGACTTCGCCTTGGCGAGCGGCGCGAGCAGCTTGCTGGCGGTCGGGCTCGCCGGGGCCGGCGGCGCAGTGCCGCCGAGGCGCTGCAGGGCGGCCTTGAGAACGCCGAGGTGAGCTTCCTCGTGGCTCTTGACACGCTGCAGCAGCTGCGTCGTCGGGCCGTCGAGCAGTCTCGTCTTGAGCGCGGCGTCATAGGCGAAGACGGCGACCTCCTCGAGCCCGACCGCCCCGGCGATCACGCCGGCGTCGGACTGCGCCTCGGCGAACGCGGTGCGGACGTAGAGGAGCAGTGGGACGAGCGATGCGGTGGCGCCCCGCCTCAGGAGCTCGCGGCGCGAAGGCGGATTCACGCCGTCCCTCTGACGAACGCGGCCGGGACGGGCGGGAGGCCGAGCCGCTCGCGCAGCACCGAGAGGTGCTCGGCCTCGTCGGTGAGGATCGACGCCACCGTCTGGCGGAGCTTCGGATCGGTGAGCTTCGGAATCGCGTCTAGGTAGGCGGTGACGGCGGTGTTCTCGATCATCTCGGCGGCCCTCAGCATGTCGGCCTGGCTCTTCGGTTGACCGATCGCCGACGTGTAGTCGCCCTTGGGCTGGTTCGGGGTGCCGCCGATCTGCTGCACCGCCTTGGTCAGGGCGTCCGCGTGGGCCATCTCCTGGCCGAGGATGATCTTTGCGAGCGCGAGCGCGTCCGCCGGCAGAACCTTCGTGGCGGCCGTGTAGACGGCGATCGCCGTGTTCTCGACGTCGAGCGCGCGGTTGAGGATGTCGACGTCGACGCTCGGGTTGGCGGCTGTCGCGGTCGGAACCGAGCCGGTCGCCGGCTGGCTCTTCCCGCCGCACGCGCCGAGCAACACGGCCGACCCTGCCACTCCCGTGACGCCGGCGCCGCGGAGGAACGCCCGTCGGGTGGCGCTCACCACCAGACGGTGGAGTCCAGGTTCGCGATCTCGTCGACGGGCTTGGTGTAGATGCCGCTCGACAGGTACTTCCACCCGTCGTCGGCGACGACGTACACGACGTTGCCCTCGTCGAGGTCGCCGGCGATCCGGACGGCCACGCGGGCGATCGCGCCCGACGAGACGCCGGCGAAGATCCCCTCCTCGTCGAGCAGCCTGCGGGTCCAGACGATCGCGTCACGGTTCGTGACGAAGATCTTCCGGTCGAGCAGCGAGAGGTCGATGATCGGTGGGATGAAGCCGTCGTCGAGCGAGCGCAGGCCCTGCACGGGCTCGCCCTGCATCGGCTCGGCGGCGACGATCTTGACGTCGGGCCGTTCCTCCTTCAGGCGGCGGCCGTTGCCCATCAGCGTCCCGCCCGTGCCGAGGCCGGCGACGAACGCGGCGATCTCGTCGAGCTCCTCGAGGATCTCGGGCGCCGTCCCGTGGTAGTGGGCGCCGGGGTTCGCCGGGTTGCCGTACTGGTAGGGCATGTAGTACGAGGCGTCGGCGCCGGCCATGTCGAGCGCCATCTCGACCGCGCCGTTCGATCCCTTGGCGCCCTCCGAGTAGACGATCTCGGCGCCGTACATCTGGAGCAGCTGGGTGCGCTCGGGCGTGACGTTGTCGGGCATCACGACCTTGACCGGGTAGCCCTTGCGCCGGCAGATCATCGCCAGCGAGATCCCGGTGTTGCCCGACGTCGGCTCGAGGATCGTCTGGCCGGGCCCGATCGCGCCTTTCTCCTCGGCGTCCTCGATCAGCGCCCGCGCAACACGGTCCTTCACCGAGCCGGTCGGGTTGTGCGACTCGAGCTTGGCCCAGATGCGCACCCCCGACTTCGGCGAGAGACGCTTCAGCTCGACCAGGGGGGTGTTGCCGATCGCCTGGACGATGTCGCCGTAGCGACCGCCGCAGGGCCGGTTCTGAAGCACCTGCTCCTCCATTACTTCACAGAGTGTAGCCGGCAGTTGCAGGGGTGGAGCATGGCCACCGGTTACCCCCGACGGCGTCGAGCTCAACGTTCCCCGCCTGGGCGTCGGAGTTCGAGCGTGGAGGAAGAAATTCGCGCAAATTGCGGGAACCGCGGTGCGGCGGGGGGCGAACAGTGCGGACGCCGCGCCTACCCATTTCGACGGATTTTGCTAAACGATCCTTGAACAGAGAGGGATGCTTGCCATGAGCAGCATGACGGGGAATCAGCGCGTCGCCGCGGCACGACCGCCCGCGACGCTGCGCGCCGCCGTCTCACCCTCGAACCGCGCCCCGACCCGCCGCCCAACGGACTGAGGAGAGCTGGCCTCCGCATGCGCCGATTCCGCTCGAAGTTGACCTACGCAAACGTGATGGCGACGATCGCCGTCTTCATCGCCCTCGGCGGCAGCGGCTACGCCGCGCTGAAGCTGCCTCGCAACACCGTCGGGACGAAGCAGTTGCGGTCCCACGCGGTGACGAACAGCAAGCTCGCCCCCGGTGCGGTGACCGGCTCGCGCGTGAAGCCCAACGGGTTGACGGGCGCCGAGATCAACGAAGCCGCCTTGGGCCAGGTGCCGTCGGCGCACGTGGCCGACCACGCCGCGAATGCGGACACCGCGTCGGTGGCGGGGAACGCCGGAGCGGTCAACGGCGTGACCGCGAGCCAGCTGAAGCTGAGCTGCCCCGCGGGAACCCTGCGCTACCTGGGCGAGTGCTTCCAGACGGCAGAGCATGCTGCGACGGACTGGGGCACAGCCGCTATGGAATGCAGCCGTGCCGACGGGCGTTTGCCGAACGCCGCCGAGCTGTCGCGGATCACCCAGGACACATCGCTCGTGTTCAGCGGCGCCGAGTGGACGAGCGACCTCGCCGACGCCAACAACGCCATCACCGCGGCCGGCAATGCGGCGTCTACGAACCAAGCCGCGACCAGCACTCCCAAGGCCTACCGATGTGTGCTCGCAGCAAGCAACTAGAGCGAGCC
>JAOPZQ010000457.1 GCA_025964075.1 Solirubrobacterales bacterium
GCTCAGCGCGGCCCTGCTCGCTGCCCTCGCGGCGGCGCCGGTGGCGGCGGCCGACAGCCCCATCCACATCCCGAAGCACCCGCCGCCCCTGAGCCCGACGCCGCCGCAGCTGCCGCCCACCGACGGCGCCACGAGCACGATCACGGCCACCGAGATCCCGCGGACCGGCGGGGAGCCGGCGCTGACCGCGCTGGCCGGCCTCGGGCTGCTGTTCGCGGGCACCGGGCTCCGCGTGCGGGCCCGTGGCGCCTGAGGTCCACGAGACGGCGGGCCCCGAGGACACCGCGGCGCTCGGCGCGGCCCTGGCGCGCGACCTGCGACCCGGCGACGTCGTCCTCGTGGTCGGCGAGATGGGGGCCGGGAAGACGACGTTCGTGCGCGGCGCCGCCCGCGCGCTCGGCGTCACCGGGCCGGTGACGAGCCCGACGTTCACGATCGGCCGGCGCTACACCGGCACGGTGCCGGTGTCCCACCTCGACCTCCATCGCCTCGCCGACCTCGACGCCGAGGACCCGGCCCTGCTCGCCGACTACCTCACGCCCGACGCGGTCGCGTTCGTCGAGTGGCCCGAGGTGGCGGAGCCGGCGCTCGAGCGGATCGCGCGCCGGGTGACGCTCGCCCATCTCGGCGGCGATCGCCGCCGCGTGGTGGTCGAATGATCATCCTCGGGTTCGACACCGCGACGCCGGCGACCGCCGTGGCGCTGCTGGACGGCGACGAAGTCGTCGAGAGGCGCCACGACCCGGAGCCCGGCGAGCGGCCGGGCCACGCCACGCGCCTGCTCGCGCTCCTCGCCGAGGTCATGGCCGAGGGAGGCGTCGGCTGGGAGCGCGTCGACCGGATCGCCGCCGGGATCGGTCCGGGTTCGTTCACGGGCCTGCGCATCGGGCTCGCCACGGCGCGGTCGCTGGCCCAGTCGCGCGCCCTCCCGCTGGTCGGCGTCTCGTCCCTCGCCGCGCTCGCCGAACCCGCCCGCGCCCAGGCCGACCGCGTCGTCGCCGTGCTCGACGCTCGGCGCGGTGAGGTGTTCGCCGCGGCGTGGGAGGGACGGGACCAGGTCCTCGCTCCGGTCGCGCTCGCGCCCGAGGCGCTGGCCGAACGCCTGCGGGACGTGGGCTCGCCCTCCCTGGCCGCGGGGGACGGGGCGGTACGATTTCGGGAGCAGCTAGAACCGGCCGGGGTGGTGATCCCGGCGGACGGCTCTCCGCTCCATCGCCTGAGCGCGGCATGGATCTGCCGCCTCGGCGCGCGGGCGGAGGCGGCCGGCCCCGGAACGGTCCTCCCGTCCTACCTCCGCGAGCCCGATGCCCACCCCCGCCAGCGCCCCTAGGGGCCGAGTGACCGACGAACCAGACATCCGCCGCCTGACCTACGCCGACCTCCCGCAGGTGATCGCGGTCGAGCGTCGGGCGTTCCCGACGCCGTGGTCGCTCGCGATGTTCGTGCTCGAGCTCTCGAAGCCGTCGGGGATCTGCCTCGCCGCCCGCCTCGACCGGCGGATCGCCGGCTACCTGATCTGCTCGCGCTACGACACCGTCTGGCACGTGATGAACGTCGCGGTCGACCCCGATCACCGGCGCCGGGGCGTCGGCACGGCCCTGCTCGGGGCGCTGTTCGACCGCGTCGGCGACGACGACGCGCACTTCACGCTCGAGGTGCGCCCCTCCAACGGCGGCGCGATCGCGCTGTACGAGCGGCTCGGGTTCCGCTCGGCCGGCGCCCGCCGCCGGTACTACCAGGACAACGGGGAGGACGCGCTCATCATGTGGCGCACGCCGGCCACGCTCGCGGGCCGGCTCGACGACGTGCCGAACGCGCAGCCGATGCGCTCCGTGTCTTGATCCTCGCGATCGAGACGAGCTGCGACGACACCTGCGCCGCCGTCGTCGGCGCCGAGGGCGAGCTGCTCGCGAACGTGATCTCGTCGCAGGGCATCCACGACCGCTACGGCGGCGTCGTCCCCGAGGTCGCCTCCCGCCATCACCTGGAGCTGCTGCCGGCGGTCGTCGACGACGCGCTCGCGCGGGCGGGCGTGGGCCTCGGCGACCTCGACGCGCTCGCGGTCACGCAAGGCCCCGGACTCGTCGGCGCGCTCCTCGTCGGCGTCGCGAGCGCGAAGGCGCTCGCCGCCGCTCGGGAGCTGCCGCTCGTGCCCGTCGACCACCTGCACGGACACGTGGCGGCGAACTTCCTCGCGCCGTCGTTCGAGCCGCCGTTCCTCTGCCTGCTCGCCTCCGGCGGCCACACGCTGCTCGCCGAGGTGCGCGACCACGGCCCCGACTTCGGCGTCCTCGGCACGACGCTCGACGACGCCGCCGGCGAGGCGTTCGACAAGGGCGCGCGGCTGCTCGGCCTCGGGTTCCCGGGCGGCCCCGAGCTCTCGCGGCTCGCGGTCGAGGGCGATCCGCACGCGTTCGCGTTTCCCACGGGTCGTGGCGTCGCCGGCCTCGACTTCTCGTTCGCCGGCCTCAAGACCGCGCTCCTCTACAAGGTGCGCGACCTCGGGGAGGACGAGGCGCGCGCCCGCCGCGCGGACCTCGCCGCCAGCTACGAGCACGCGATCGTCGAGGCCCTCGTCGACCGGGTCGCCCGCGGGCTCGAGCAGACGGGCCTCGACCGCCTCGCCCTCGGCGGCGGCGTCGCCGCCAACCGCCTGCTCCGCGAGCGCGCGGCCGGGCTGGCGCCCCACGTCCACGTGCCCGCCCCCGAGCTGTGCACCGACAACGCGGCGATGATCGCGAGCGCCGCGCGGTTCGTGGACCCGCTGCCCTACCCCGCCTACGTGGGCCTCGACGCCTACGCGACCGGTGAGCGGGCGCTGTGAGGGAGGTGGTCCTCTACACGCGGCCCGGGTGCCACCTGTGCGACGACGCGCTCGCGATCCTCGAGCGCGTCCGGGCCGATCTGCCCTTCGCGCTCGAGGCCCGCGACATCGAGCGCGACGACGCTCTCCTGGCCCGCTATCTCGAGCGCATTCCGGTCGTCGAGGTCGACGGGGACGAGCTGTTCGAGTTCTTCGTCGAGGAGCACGAGCTGCGCCGGAGGCTCGGTACAGTGGGGCGCCCATGAGCGCGCTTGACCAATCCACCGATCACGACGGCCGCGGCGGGGACAAGCTCTCGCTCGGCGTGGCGGCTCGGCTCTCGCGCTACCTGCAGGTCCTCACCCAGGCGAAGAAGATGGGCAAGGAGACGATCTCCTCCCAGGAGCTCTCCGACTACACGCACGTGAACTCGACGCAGATCCGCCGCGATCTCTCCGGGTTCGGGAAGTTCGGCAAGCGCGGGGTCGGCTACAAGGTCGACTCGCTGGTCAGCCAGATCCGGAAGATCCTGCGCACCAGCGGCCAGCACAACATCGCGCTCTTCGGCGCCGGCAACCTCGGCCGCGCGATCGCCTCCTCCGACATCTTCGCCGACCACGGCTTCCGCGTCGTGGCGCTCTTCGACACCGACGAGGACAAGGTCGGCCGCGAGGTCGGTCCTCATGTCGTCCGCCACGCGCGCGACCTCAAGCAGGTCGTCGGGGAGGAGGACATCGTCGTCGCGGTCCTCGCGGTGCCCAACCCGGCCGCGCAGCCGCTCGCCGACGAGCTCGTCGACGCCGGCGTCAAGATCATCTTCAACTACTCCGAGGCGCTCCTCCACGTCCCCCCCGAGGTGACGGTCCACACCTCGAGCCCCGCCGTCGACCTCCTCTACGCTCTCTACTTCTACCTCACGTAGCACCCGCTCCATGAGTAGCGTTGACACCGTCACCGCCCGCGAGGTCTTCGCGGGGGCCCAGGACTTCACCGTGGGTATCGAGGAGGAGTTCGCGATCCTCGATCCCGCCACCCTCGAGCTCGCTCCGCGCTTCGATGACCTGAACCGCGCCGCGGCCCGCGACCCCGTCCTCGCCGCGTCCATCTCCAGCGAGCTGATCCTGTCCGAGATCGAGATCCGCTCGGGGCGGAACGAGAGCTTCGCCGACGCCGTCGTCGCCCAGCGCGACGTGCGCCGGCGGCTGTTCGCGCTCGCCCACGGCCGCGGCGCCGCGCTCGGCGCGACCGGGACGCATCCGTTCTCCGACTACCGGGAGCAGCGCTTCATCGACACCGAGCACTACCGCCGCGTGGCCGAGGGCCTGCAGTACGTGGCCAAGCGCAACAACACCTTCTCGCTGCACGTCCACGTCGGCGTGCGTGGGGCCGACCGCGCCGTGCGCGTCTGCGACCGGCTGCGCCCGGTCCTCCCGCTCCTGCTCGCGATCTCGGCCAACTCGCCCTACCTCGACGCCCGCGACTCCGGCCTGCACTCCTCGCGCAGCCAGGTGTTCACGAAGTCGTTCCCCCGCTGCGGCGTGCCCGACACGTTCGGGGGCTGGGCCGCGTACGCCGAGTACGTCGACTTCCTCGTGCGCACGCGCTCGATCCTCGAGTTCACCCAGGTGTGGTGGTCGATCCGGCCGCATTTCGCCTTCGGCACCGTCGAGGTGCGGATCTGCGACGCGCAGTCGACCGCGGCCGAGTCCGAGGGGCTCGCGGCGCTGATGACGGCGTGCGTCGCCCAGGCCGCGCGGGACGAGGACGAGGACGTCCCGTTTGTCGACCTCGCGCCACGGCTTATCGAGGAGAACGTGTGGCGCGCGATCCGGTTCGGCCTCGACGGGGAGCTCGTCGACCTCGAGCGCGGCGAGACCTACCCGGCGCCCGAGGCGATCGAGCGGCTGCTCGGCTGGACCGCGCCGATGCGCGCCGAGCTCGGCCTGGACGTCGTGCTGCCGGAGCTCAACGGCGCCCAGCGCCAGCGCCGCATGATCGACGCCGGCGCGCCGCTGGAGGAGGTCTACGCGGCCGTCGTGCGGGAGACCCGTGATACGTATGCTCAGGAGGTCGCCGCATGAGTGACCAGCCGTCACAGCCCACCGACGACGAGCTCCGCGCCGCGCTCGAGCAGGAGATGAAGCGTCTCCGAGTCGAGGACGTCCTCCTGCAGAGCGTCGTCTCGCTCATCAACCTCGGGATCCGGCGCCTCGGCGTCGCCGAGGGGACCCAGGACGAACGCGACCTCGAGCAGGCGCGGCTGGCGATCGAGGCCGTGCGAGCGCTCATGGGCGTGCTCGAGGAGGCGGCGCCGGAGCAGCTGTCCGCGATCCGCGACGGCCTCAGCCGGCTCCAGCTCGCCTACGTGCAGGAAGGCGGCCAGGCGCCGCCCGGAGGCGGCGCGCCCGGGGCCGAGACGCCCGCTCCGGAACCGCCGCGGCCCGGCGAATCAGGCCCGGCGCAGCGCTCCGGACGCCTGTGGGTGCCCGGCCAGTAGTCGCTTGCGCCGTCTCGCACGATAAACTGCCGGCGCTTTTCACACGGGGCCGCCCCTGCCCTAGGGCGGCCTCGTTCTCTTGTTGGCCGTAGAGAGCCGACACACCCACACCCAGACAGCTTTCCGGAGGAACCTTGAGTGACTTTCTGACGAACCACGGGGTCGTCGTTGCCCTCGTGTGCGCCGGCTGCGCAGTGGTCTACGGGGTGCTCACCACCCGAAGCCTGCTTGCACTGTCGCCCGGCAACGAGCGCATGCGACAGATCTCCGCGGCCGTCCAGGAGGGCGCCCGCGCGTATCTGAACCGGCAGTACACGACGATCGCCGTGGTGGGCGTCGTCCTGTTCGTGGCCTTGATCTTCATCCAGAACATCAGGGTGGCGCTCGGCTTCGCGATCGGCGGCCTGCTGTCGGCGGCGGCCGGCTACATCGGGATGAACGTCTCGGTGCGCGCGAACTCGCGCGTGGCCGAGGCGGCCCGCGGCGGCGTGAGCAAGGCCCTCGACGTCGCCTTCCGCGGCGGCGCGGTCACCGGGATGCTCGTCGTCGGCCTGGCGCTGCTCGGCGTCGCCGGCTACTACGGCGTGCTCACGTCCATCGCGAACGAGAGCCCGAAGCACGCGGTCGACGCGCTCGTCGGCCTCGGCTTCGGCGGCTCGCTGATCTCCGTGTTCGCCCGTCTGGGGGGCGGCATCTTCACCAAGGGCGCCGACGTGGGCGCCGACCTCGTGGGCAAGATCGAGGCCGGCATTCCCGAGGACGACCCGCGCAACCCGGCCGTGATCGCCGACAACGTGGGCGACAATGTCGGCGACTGCGCCGGCATGGCGGCCGACCTCTTCGAGACCTACGCGGTCACGGCCGTCGCGGTGATGCTCCTCGGCGTCCTCATCTTCGTACCCGACCAGGCGACGCAGGTGGCGCTCTACCCGCTCGTCCTCGGCGGGGTCTCGATCATCGCCTCGATCATCGGCACGTTCGCGGTGAAGTCGCGCACGGGGAACGTCGAGCGTGCGCTCTATCAGGGGCTGATCGTCTCCGGCCTGCTCGCCGCGGCGGCGTTCTACCCGATCACCAAGTGGCTGATGGACGGCGTCACGCTGCGCGAGGTCGGCCACAACCCGACCGTGCTGCACCTCTGGCTGTGCGCCTTGATCGGCATCGGCGTCACCGCGTGCCTGTTCGTGATCACCGACTTCTACACCTCGACCCGGTTCTCGCCGGTGAAGAGCACGGCGAAGGCCTCGGAGACCGGGCACGCGACGAACATCATCCAGGGCCTCGCGCAGGGCTACCAGGCGACGGCGCTGCCGGCGATCGTCCTTGCCATGGGCGTCCTCGGCGCCTGGAAGCTCGCCGGCGGCGGCACCCAGGGGATCTACGGCATCGGCGTCGCCGTGATGGCGCAGCTCTCGCTGACCGGCCTGATCGTCGCGCTCGACGCGTTCGGCCCGATCACCGACAACGCCGGCGGCATCGCCGAGATGGCGGAGCTGCCCGAGGAGGTCCGCAACGTCACCGATCCCCTCGACGCGGTCGGGAACACGACGAAGGCGGTCACCAAGGGCTACGCGATCGGCTCCGCCGCGCTGGCGGCGCTCGTGCTGTTCAACGCGTTCGAGCGCGAGCTCGCCGACAAGGGCAAGCACTTGGCGTTCTCGGTCGGCAACCCTCCCGTGCTCATCGGCCTGCTGATCGGCGGCATGATGGTGTACTTGTTCGCCGCGCTCTCGATGGAGGCGGTGGGCCGGGCCGGCGCCGCCGTGGTCGAAGAGGTGCGCCGTCAGTTCCGGGAGAAGCCCGGGATCATGGAGGGCACCGAGCTGCCCGAATACGGCACCTGCGTCGACATCGTCACGCGCTCCGCGCAGCGGGAGATGATCATCCCGTCGCTGATCCCGATCGTCATCCCGGTGATCGTCGGCGTGATCAGCGTCGAAGCGCTCGGCGGCCTGCTGATCGGCGTGATCGTGGTCGGCCTGTTCGTCGCGGTCTCGATGACCGCCGGCGGCGGAGCGTGGGACAACGCGAAGAAGCTGATCGAGGACGGAGCGTTCGGCGGGAAGGGCTCGGAGGCCCACGCCGCGGCGGTCACCGGCGACACCGTGGGCGATCCCTTCAAGGACACCGCGGGACCGGCGATCAACCCGATGATCAAGGTGGCCAACATCGTCGCCTTGCTCATAATCCCGATCATCACGTAGCTCGTATCGGCTCCGCTCTTGCGTGGCCGGTACGGGCGTTCGTCGAAGGACCGCCTCCCAGAAGCCTAATCCCGCCCGTTGCTTGGGCGCCGCCCTGTGCGAGTACCTTGAGCTTCTGGGGGCGGCCCTTCGCGCCCGCCCTACGCGGACGCTCGCGGTGCCCGTACTTCGGTCCGGGACGTCGCTCTGCGAGCGTTGTCGCTCCTCAAGCTCGGGTGCTTCGTCAGCTCAGGATGTTGACTGCTCTTGCGACTACGAGACCGACGGTGAGCAGGGCTGAGACCGATTGGATGCCCATCACGATCTTCGCCGTGTGCGTCAACGGCATGGTGTCCGTGGGGCTGAACGCGGTTGCGTTCGTGAGGGAGACGTAGAAGTAGTCGAGGAAGCCGGGCCGCCATCCGGGCGGCGCGAGCTGCGGGTTCTCCATCTGCGGGAACTGGAAGTCGATCAGGTCGACCTCGCCCAGGAACCGGTGCACCGGGCCGCCGCGGTCCATCTCCCAGTACCAGACGGCGAACAGCAGGACGTTCGTGACCCAGAGGACCGCGCCCGAGACGATCAGCGCGTGGCCGCCGGCTTTGCCGCCGTTGATGAGGTAGTGGACGAGCAGCCCGAGCGAGACGACGTTCCCGAGGCTGACGAAGCCGATGACGCCCAGCGCGAAGCGGCGCCGGCCGACGGAATGCGCGGTCGCGCGCCGCGGCGCGACCACGACCAGGGCGACGAGGAGGACCGCCTCCACGCTGGGGAGGAGCCAGGTGGGGCCGACCGTCACCTTCTCGGTGAGGACGAGGTTCAGGGCGATCGCCAGACCGACGCACAGCTGCGCCGGCCAGTACGGATCGCCGTGCTCGAGGCGATCGCGCAGCCGGGTCCGCTCCATCTCGATGCGCCGCGACATTCCGGGCGGAACCGTACTTGGTGGCGTTCGTCACACGAGACGCCTGCCGCGGCGCGTAATGTCAAAGGGAATGTCCGAGTCCGGCGTCGACGAGATGTCACCGGAGCAGCCCCTCGAGCTGATCCTGGCGCGCAACCTCGTCTCGATCATCTCGGTCGCGGCGGCGCTCATCGACGTAAGCGGACGGGTCGTCTTCTACAACGACGCCGCTGCGGACGTCGTCGGCACGCGCTTCGAGGACACCGGGCCGCTGACCCGCGAGCAGTGGACGGCCGACACCGGGCCCTTCGACGAGGAGGGACGGCCGATGCCCTACGACGAGCTGCCGCTGACGATCGCGGTGCGGGAGGGGCGGCCCTCGTATGCCCGCTTTCGCGTCCACTCCGACCGCGGCTTGACCCTCGTCGAGGCCGGGGCGCTTCCGCTGATCGGGCCGGCCGGATACCACGGAGCGGTGATCCTCTTCTGGCCCGTGCCCGAGAACGGAGCCGAGTAAGCCCGTGCGCGTGAAGCTGTGGGGCGTCCGGGGCTCGATCCCGGTGCCGGGCGCGGCGGCCGCCGGCTACGGCGGCAACACGTCGTGCGTGCAGGTCACCGCCGGCGACGGGCACGAGATCATCCTCGATGCGGGCACCGGCATCCGGGGGCTGGGCGGGGAGATCGCCGGTCGCTGCCGCCGCGCGGACATCCTGCTGACGCACCTTCATCTGGACCACATCCAGGGGCTCCTGTTCTTCGCTCCGCTGTTCGATCCAGAGGCGACCGTGACGGTCTGGGGGCCGCCGGCGGCGGGCCGGACGCTCCGCGAGCGCTTGGCGCGCTACATCTCGAACCCGCTGTCCCCGCTCGAGATCCGGGACCTCGGGGCGCGCATCAGCTTCCGCGACGTCCCCGTCGCGCCGTGGCGCATCGGCGACGTCGAGATCCGCGCGGCGCTGGTCTCCCACCGCGGTCCGACGCTCGGCTACCGCCTCGCCGAGGACGGGACCAGCGTCTGCTACCTCCCCGACCACGAGCCGGCGCTGGGCGAGGACCTCGCCACGGCCGCCCCGGACTGGATCTCCGGCCACGGGCTTGCCCGCGACACTTCGGTCCTGATCCACGACGCCCAGTACGCGGACCGGGAGTACGGCGCCCGCCGCGGCTGGGGTCACTCGAGCCTCGGCGACGCCCTCGCGTTCGCCCGTCGCACCGAGGCGCGCCACGTCGTCCTCTTCCACCACGATCCCGAGCACGACGACGCCGGACTCGACACGATCGGGGACGAGGCGGCTCGGCGCTGGCACGAGCTCGGCAACGGCACGCCGATCGAGATGGCCCGCGAGGGCCGGACGATCTAGCCGCCGCCGTAGGCGACGACGAGGTCCGTGAGCAACCCGGCCGTGAAGCCGGCGGCCAGCAGGAGCAGGCCGAGCTCCCGGTGGCCGTAGCGGCGGACGCCGTTCGTGATCTCGATGATCACGTAGAAGATCGCGCCGCCGGCGAGCGCGTAGAACGCCAGCTCGAGCGGGTTGCTCGTCACCTGGTAGCCGACGAGCGAGCCGAGGAACGTCGGGCCGCCGCCGATCAGGCCCGCGAACGCCAGCCAGCGCCACGAGGGCACGACCGGCCCGAGCGGGCCGACGATCCCGAACCCCTCGGTGGCGTTGTGCAGGGCGAAGCCGATGATGAGCACCGTCGCGAGGCTGACCTCGCCGGCCCGGGCCGAGACCCCGATCGCGAGGCCCTCGGCGAAGTTGTGCAGGCCGATCGCCGAGGCGATCACGAGGCCCGTGCGCAGCGCGCTGCGCGCGGCGGCGTTCGACTGCTCGAGGAGGTGCTCCTGCTCGGCGACGGAGATCGCGCTCGCGGTCGCGCCACCCGTCATCGGCGCCCGCGGAAGGCTCTGGGTGCGCAGGCGCCGCTCGATGATCGCGATGCCGGCGCTGCCGGCCGTGAAGCCGGCGGCGAGCAGCGCGCCGAGCGCGAACACGTGCCCGAACGAGCCCCTGTGGTCGTGGAAGCGCGTGAGCGCGTCTTCGACCAGCCCGGTCGCGTGCGACAGGACGTCGACGAGGATGAAGCCGAGGATCCCGACGGCGAACATCGCGAGCCCGACGCGGGCGCCCGTCGAGAGCAGGCGCATCCGCCCGACGGGCAGGCCGAGGAAGATGGTGAGGCCGGCGAGCGCGCCGAGCGCGACTGTGGAGGCGAATGACACGGAAAGAGGTTTCTGCCCGAGTTAGGGAAGCCTAAGCACCAGCGCTGGCCGGCAGCGTACCAATTAGGGAGCCCTAATGGGGCCGGCTGGTGATCCGGACTACACCCGGCGCGGCGCGGGCTCGGGCCGGTGGTGGTCGACGACCTCGATGTTGTTGCCGTCGGGGTCGAGCACGTAGGCGGCGTAGTACCCGGGGTGGTACCGGGGGCGCTCGCCGGGCTCGCCGTTGCCGCGATACCCCGCGGCGGTGGCCTCGTCGTAGAAGCGCCGCACCGCCTCGTCGTCACCGGGGAAGGCCATGTGGACGTTCTGGGTCGGCGGTCCCGGCACGAGCGAGAACGAGCCCCCAGACCCGCCGGCGGCGAAGCTCGTGCGCTCGGGTCCCTCGTGACGCAGGTCCAAGTCGGCGGCGGGGGCGACCGTGCGGTAGAAGGCGGTGGCCGCTGCCAGGTCCGCGACGCGGATCCACAGGTGGTCGACGCTGCCCTCGCCGCGGCGCGGCGCGGCGCGGTGGACCGCCTCGACGCTGTTGCCGTCAGGGTCGCCGAGGTAGGCCCCGTAGTAGTCCTCGCCGTACTGCGGCCGCGGGCCGGGCGGCCCGTCGTCCGGGTGGCCGGCGTCGACGCCCGCCTGCCAGAACTCGTCGACCTGCTCTCGCGAGGGCGCGACGAAGGCCACGTGGAGCCCGTGCGTGAGCGGGTGCTCGTCGCTGGCCTCCGTGAGCATGAACTCGCGCCACACCGCGAACGACTTCGTGCTGAGGCTCGTCTCGAGCCCCAACGGGGTCAGGACCGTCTCGAAGAAGCGCTCGGAGACGGCGCGGTCGGAGACGCGGATCGTGACGTGGTCGAACATGTCGCGCCCGAACCTACCCGGCGCGGTCGCGAGACGCACCGCCCGGCCGAGCCGACGGGCCGCCTAGAATCTTCCGGCCGCCACGATGGCTGAGCGTCGCCTCCACGGCCTCCAGCGCGTGCTGGGGGTCAACGCCCTGTTCGCAACGGCCTACGGAAACGTGGGATCGTCGATCTACTACGCCCTGGGCCTGGTGGCGTCGTTCGCGCTCGGGCTCACGCCGGTGGTGTTCATCATCAGCGGCGCGATCTTCTACCTGACCGCCGCGACGTACGCCGAGGCGACCGCCATGTACCCCGAGGCGGGCGGGTCCTCGAGCTTCGCGCGCCACGCCTTCAACGAGTTCTGGTCCTTCTTCGCCGCCTGGGGCCAGATGCTCAACTACGTGATCACGATCGCCATCTCGGCGTTCTTCGTGCCGCACTACTTCGGGAGCGTGATCGGCGTCGACGCGCTCAAGCACTCGCCGGGCGACGTCTACGTGGGCATCGGCGTCGTGGCGTTCCTGTGCGTCGTCAACGTCGTCGGGGTCAAGGAGGCCGCGGGCCTGAACGTGTTCCTCGCGGTCGTGGACTTCGCGACGCAGCTGCTCCTCGTGCTCGTCGGCATCGTCCTCGTCTTCTCGCCGCACACGCTGATCGCCAACGTGCACCTCGGCGTCGCCCCGCACTGGAAGGACTTCTTCATCGCGATCCCGATCGGGATGATCGCGTACACCGGCATCGAGACGATCTCCAACATGGCCGAGGAGGCCAAGGACGAGGCGAAGACGATCCCGGCCGCGATCAACCGCGTGGTCATCGCCGTCTTCGCGATCTACGCGCTGCTGCCGGCGATCGCGCTCTCGGCGCTCCCCGTGAAGTGCCAAGGCGGCACGTGCCAGACGCAGCTCGGGCTGCCCGAGGACAAGGGCGGCTTCGCGGGCGACCCGGTGCTGGGCATCGTCAAGCACCTGGGGCTCGGTCCGCTCCAGCACCCGAGCGAGATCTACGTCGGGCTGCTCGCGGCGACGATCCTGTTCATCGCCACGAACGCCGGCATCATCGGGGTCTCCCGGCTCGTGTACTCGATGGGCCTTCACCGGCAGGTCCCCGACAAGCTGCGCGAGCTCCACCCGAAGTTCTCGACGCCGTGGATCGGCATCGGGCTGTTCGGCGTCATCGCCTGCCTGACCATGATCCCGGGGAAGGCGACCTTCCTGGGCAACATCTACGCGTTCGGCGCGATGCTGTCGTTCACCGTCGCTCACGTCGCGGTGATCAAGTTGCGCAGCAAGTACCCGGACGGCGACCGGCCGTATCGAGGGCCCGGCACCCTGCGCGTCCGCGGTCGCGAGCTCCCCCTGTTCGCCGTGCTCGGAGGTCTCGGCACCGGGATCGCGTGGATCACGGTGACGGTCCTGCACCTCGACGTGGCGGCCGTCGGACTCGGGTGGCTGATCATCGGCGTGATCGTCTACGTGAGCTACCGCCGCCAGCAGGGACTCGACCTGACCTCCACCGTCAAGGTGGCGATCCCGCGGCCGGTGATCGATACCGAGGCCGAGTACGAGTCGGTGCTCGTCGCCTTCGACGGCTCGGGCTTCAACCCTGACATCCTCAGCACCGCGCAGCGCCTGGCGGCGCGCCGCGCCCGCGGCATCCATGTCATCGTGACGATCACGGTGCCCTACTCAAGCCCGATCGGGGCCACGCTCCCCGAGCAGGAGGCCTCGGCCCAGAGCATCATCGAGCAGGCGAAGGTCCAGGGCGGCCGCCGCGTGAGCGGCCATTGGGAGAAGGTGCGCCCGGGACAGGCGGGCCGGCGCATCGTCGACGAGGCGCGGGAGCTGCGGGCGCGGGCGATCGTGATGCCGCTCCCCGAGCGCAGCGGCGGCTCGCTGTTCGGCAAGACGCTGGAGACGGTCCTCACCGAGCGTCCGTGCCGGGTCATCATCGAGACGGCGTCGCACCGGAACCGGGCGACCGCCCGGACCTGAGCCGATGCCCCCGAGCCCTCGCCGCGCCACGACGCGGCTCCTCTCGCTGGCCATGATCGCGGTCGGCGTCGCGCTGATCGTGAGGACGATCGTCGCCGGCGGCGGCGCCGTCGCGCTCGGTGTCCTCCTCGGCGTCCTGTTCGTGGCGGCCGGGCTCGGCCGGCTCTACCTCCTGACCAAGGGCTAGTGTCCCGGTGAACGGGGGCACGATCTCGATCCGGGCGGTCTTCGCGATCGTCTACACGACGTCGATCTCCTCGATCTACTTCGCGCTCGGGGTGATCGGGGGGCGCGCGCTCGGCCTGACCCCGGTGGTGTTCCTCGTCGCCGGCCTCTTCTTCGCCCTCGCGACGATGACCTACGTCGAGGGCAGCTCGCTGCACCAGGAGCGCGGCGGCTCGACGGTGTTCTCGCGCTACGCCTTCAACGAGCTCGTCTCGTTCGTTTCCGGCTGGGCGATCCTGCTCGACTACGCGATCCTCGTCGCGGTCACGTCGCTGACGGCGACGAACTACCTCGGCGCGTTCTGGCACGGGTTCGCGCACGGCGCCGTGGAGCTGATCGTGACGCTGGCGATCATCGCCTCGGCCGCCGTCGTCAACATCCGCGGCCAGAGCCCGCGCCGGCTGCAGCGGCGGATCGCGGTTGCCGTCGCCGACCTCGGACTGCAGGTGCTGATCGTCGTCGTCGGGCTCGTGCTGCTGTTCCATCCCGAGCGCCTGATCGACTCGATCCACCTCGGCAGCGCGCCGACGTGGCGGAACCTCATCTACGCGCTGACCGTGGCGGTGATCGCGTTCACCGGGCTCGAGGCGGCCGCGAGCCTGTCGGGCGAGATCAGGGCGAGCCGGCGGTCGCTGAAGCAGATCGTCGGCCCCGGGACGGCGCTGATCGTCCTGATCTACGTGGGGATCTCCATCGTCGCGGTGAACGCGCTGCCGGTGGAGGGCGGCCACACGGCGCTCGGCGGGCGCTACGTGGACGCGCCGGTGCTCGGCATCGTGCAGGCCTTCCACCCGCACTGGCTCGCGAACACGTTCAAGTACGTGGTCGCGGTGGGCGCGTTCGCCTCGCTGGTGACGGCGGCGAACGCGGCGATGCTCGGGCTCTCCCGGCTCGGCTATGCGCTGGCGACGAACCGGCAGATCCCCAGCGCGCTCGGCCGACTCCATCCCGAGCGCGGGACTCCCTTCGTCCTCATCGGCCTTGCCGCGCTGCTCGCCGGCGCGCTCGTCGCGCCGACCGACCTGGCGTTCCTGATCGGGATCTACGCGTTCGGCGCGATGCTCGCGTTCACGATCGCGCACGCGTCGGTGATCGCGCTGCGCTACCGCGAGCCCAAGCGCGACCGGCCCTACGCGGTCCCCCTGTCGGTGCCGTTCCGCGGGGGGAGCCTGCCGCTGCCCGCCGTGCTCGGCGGCGTGCTGTCGTTCGCCGGCTGGGGAGCGGTCATCGCGTTCCACGCCAGTGCGCGCTACGCCGGCTTCGGCTGGCTGGCCGGCGGCATCGTCCTCTACGTCGTCTACCGCAAGGTCGAGGGCAAGCCGATCCTCAAGCGGGTGACGATCCCCGAGCGGGCGCTGCGCGTCGAGGCGATGGAGCCCGAGTTCGGGTCGATCCTCGTGCCGATCTTCGGGACGCCGCTCGACGACGACATCGTCCAGACGGCGGGGCGCCTCGCCGGCTCGACGCAGGACGACGTCGAGGCCGAGGGCGCGACGATCGAGGCCCTCTGGGTGTTCGAGGTGCCGCTCGCCCTCCCGCTCGACGCGCGGCTGCCCGACGCGCAGCTCAAGCGCGCCCGCGAGGCGCTCGCGCGCGCCAAGGCCGTGGGGGAGGAGTACGAGGGCGTCGAGGTCGCGACGGCCACGGTGCGCGCCCGGCGCGCCGGCCAGGCGATCGTCGACGAGGCCCGCCGGCGCGGGGTCGAGGCGATCGTGCTCGCGGCCGAGGAGCCGTCGCGCATCCGCGGCGGCGCGCTGCTCGGCGGGGGAGGCGGTCCGCTCGAGAACTTCGTCGGGGACGTCACCAAGTACGTCGTCCGCAAGGCCGCGTGCCGGGTCATCCTGACCGCTCCGGCGGCCGAGGCGATGCCCGAGGCGAAGGCCAAGGCGAACGACTAGAGTCAGCACCCATGTTCGTCCTCATCGTCGGCGCCGGACGCGTCGGCTCGTCGGTCGCGAAGAAGGCGCTGGAGCTCGGCCACGAGGTCTCCGTGCTCGACGCCGACCCGCTCTCCCACGAGCGCCTCGACCAGGGCGCGGGGGAGAGCTGGGAGGATCGCGGCGGCCTGTTCACCGTCGGCACCGCCCTCGAAGTCGACGCGCTCGTCGAGGCCGGGGTCGAGCGCGCGGACGTCTTCATCGCCTCGACGAACGGCGACAACACGAACCTCGTCATCGCCCAGATCGCGAAGAAGCGCTTCGACGTCCCCAAGGTGGTCGCCCGGGTTCTCGATCCGGCGCGCGCGACGTGGTACGCCGAGCAGGGACTCGAGACGGTGTGCCCGACCCAGACGGCGATCGAGCTGCTCGAACAGGCCGCGTTCGCCTAACGTGACGAGGGGGCGAGCGTGTACGTGATCATCTGCGGTGCCGGCAAGGTCGGGTGGAACCTGGCGCGCGAGCTCCTGGCCAAGGACCAGGAGGTCACGCTGATCGAGTCCGAGCGGCGGCGCTACCTGACCGTCGAGCAGGAGCTCGAGCACGCCGTCCAGTACGGCGACGCGACGGAGCTGTGGATCCTCGAGCGCGCGGGCATCCAGCGCGCCGATCTGGTCATCGCCGTCACCGGCGACGACGAGGACAACATCCTCATCTGCCAGGTGGCCAAGGAGAAGTACCTCTGCCAGCGCATCGTCGCCCGCGTCAACAACCCGCGGAACCTGCCGCACTTCAAGCTGCTCGGCATCCAGCCCGCGGTCTCGGCCACCGACCTGATCCTGCGCCTGATCGAGCACGAGGTCCCGCAGTACGGGCTCGTTCATCTGCTCGCGCTGGAGGAGGAGCGGCTCGAGATCATCGAGCTCGAGGTCGCTGACGGCGCCCCGGCGGCCGGGAAGCGCGTCGGCGAGGTGACGCTGCCGGAGGGCTCGCTCATCATCTCCGTGCTACCCAAGGGAGGCGGCGGCATCGTCCCGAAGGCCGACACGGTCATCGCGGCCGGCGACGAGGTCCTGCTGATCCTCGATCCCGGCCTCGAGCCTGCGATCACCGCGCAGTTCTCCCCCAACGGGCGTGGCTGACCGGCACGTCGAGCACCTGCTGATCGGCGGCGGCGTGGCCGCCGCGTACTGCGCGGCGGCCCTGCGCGAGGAGGGCGCCGAGGGCTCGGTGCTCCTCGTCGGCCGCGAGCAGGACCCGCCGTACGACCGGCCGCCGTGCTCCAAGGAGTACCTGCAGGGCCGAGTCTCGCGGGAGGAGACCTACGTCCATCCCGCGGACTGGTACGCGGAGCAGGGGATCGAGCTCCTCACGCGCACGAGCGTGATGAAGCTCGACGCGGCGGCCCGGACCGCCAAGCTGTCGAGCAAGGAGGAGGTCTCGTTCGACCACGCGCTCCTGGCGACCGGTGCGAACGTGCGGCGGCTGAACGTCGACGGCTGCGACCTCGACGGGATCCACTACCTGCGCGCGCTCGGCAACGCCGACACGATCCGGGCCGACGCCGAGGAGTGCGATTACGTCGTCCTCATCGGCGGCTCCTACATCGGCTGCGAGGTCGCCGCCTCGCTCACGCTCCTCGGCAAGCGCTGCGCGATCGTGATGATGGAGCCCGTGGTGCTCGCGCGCCAGTTCGGCGAGACCGCCGGCCGCTTCCTCCAGGACCGGCTGCAGGAGCACGGCATCGAGGTCTTCGGCTCCGACGAGCTCCTCCGCTTCGAGGGCGAGGGCCGCGTCGCGCGCGTCGTCACGAAGGCGGGGCGCGAGCTTCCCGCCCACATGGTCGTCGTGGGCGCGGGCGCGGTGCCGGACGTGATGCTGGCCCGCGCCGCCGGCCTCGAGCTGGGGGAGACCGGCGGCGTGCGCGCCGATCGCTTCCTGCGCACCTCGGCCGAGGGCGTGTACGCGGCCGGCGACCTCGTCGAGTACGACAGCGTGGTCCACGGCCGCCGGCTGCGCGTCGAGCACTGGGACGTCGCCCTCAACCAGGGCCGCACGGCCGCGCTCAACATGCTCGGGCGCGAGCAGCCCTACGACGTCGTCCCGTACTTCTTCTCCGATCTCGCCGACTGGGTCTCGCTCGAGTACGTCGGGCCCGCGCTCGACGGCTGGGACCAGGAGATCGTGCGCGGCTCGCTCGAGGAGCACGCGTTCTCGATGTGGCATCTCAGGGACGGCCGCGTGGCGGCGACCCTGTCGATCGGCCGCTCCGAGGACCTCGAGCACGCGCGGCGGCTGATCGCGAGCGGCGCCGACGTCTCGGCCCGGGTGGCGGAGCTCGCCGACGTGAACACGGACCTCGCGTCGTTGCCGTAGGAGGGTGGGCGCCGGGCGTCCCGGCGAGGGACGCCCGACGACCCGGGCAGGGTCACCTCCGGAGCCTCACCGGGGCTCCTTGCGCCGCGAGCCCGCTGAATGGCTCGCCGGCACGAACCGCATCGCACGGTAACCGGATCGGGATCGAGTTCCACTGGCCGGTGCGGCGCATCTGATTCCGGTCCGTTGTCCGGCGCGGCAGGGCGGCCGGAGTGCGCACGCCATCGCGGCGGTGCTAGAACCGTCACGTGGAACATCGCGATCCCGACCTCGGCCCGATCGTCGCGACGCTGCGGGCGTTCCTCGTCCAGACCGAGGCGCTGAGGGTCGTGCTGCTCCTCGATCGCGGCGACGCGGAGCCCCTCGTGGTCGACTGCGACGCCGCCGGCGCGCTCGAAATCGCCGACGGCGAGGTGATCCGCAGCCTCGAGCCGGGCGCGTTCGCGGCCGACGCGCCGCTCCCGCTGCCCGACGTCCATCGGCTGCCGCCGGTCGAGGTCGACCCCGACGTCGGCCAGATCACGGCGCCGCTCGGGACGCTCGAGCGCACCGCCACCGGAGTCCGCGCGACCGCCCATCTGTTCGGCGGCCGCAGCGTGTTCACCGCCGCGTTCCAGACGAACGATCCGGACGCCCCGCTCTTCATCGCGGCCCGGGGCGAGGAGCCGCTGGTGATCAGCCTCGGCGCCCGGGAGTGGGAGCTGCCGGAGTAGGGCGAGGTTGACCTTCCCTACGCGTACACCCCGTCCAGCCA
>JAOPZQ010000268.1 GCA_025964075.1 Solirubrobacterales bacterium
CGACCCGCGGGCCGACCGGCGCGGCCGCCGGCTCGTCGTCCGCGGCGGCGGCGTCGCCCTCCCCGAAGATGTAGTCCATCGGGAAGTCGACGAACGTGGGGCCGTAGTGGGGCGTCATCGCCACCCGCAGCGCCCCGTCGACCATGCCGGGGATCTCGTCGGTCGACTCCGGCGTCGCGGCGAGCTTGGTCAGCGGCCGGACGAACGGCACATGGTCGATCTCCTGCAGCGATCCCTGGCCCCAGCGCAGCGCCGGCGCCCGGCCCCCGAGCACGACGACGGGCGAGTTGTTGGCCTGGGCGGAGGCGAGCGCGCTCATCCCGTTGGTCACGCCGGGGCCCGCCGTCAGCGCCGCGACGCCGGGCGTGCGCGTGACCTTCGCCCAACCCTCGGCGGCGAACGCGGCCGACGCCTCGTGGCGCACGTCGACGATGTCGATCCCCTCGGCCCTGCACCCGTCGTAGATCGGGAAGATATGGCCGCCGGAGAGCGTGAACAGCTTCGTCACGCCGTGCGCCTTGAGGCGCTTGGCGATCAGCGCGCCGCCGTGCAGGCGGGCGGCGCGAGCGGTGTCGGTTTCGGTCTCGGTCGACATGGGTGCGAACCCTAGATGGTTGGCTTCGCGGCCGCGTGCGCGCGGGGCGGATGCCGGGCGGATGCCGGGCGGGGGAAGCAGGAGGAGGACAAGACTGGATGTCTCGACTCCTGCGATGACCCCGATCCGGCGCCGATCCGGCGCCGCATCCGTGCGTGCGCGGTCGTGGAGCCAACCATCAGCGGCGGCGGCGCGTCAGCGTAAACGTGTTGAGCGACATACCGCCGTCGACCACTATGTCCTGGCCGGTCACGTACCCGGCCTCGTCCGAGGTCAGGTAGAGGACGAGGCCGGCGACCTCCTCGGGCTCCCCGAGGCGGCCCGAGGGCTGGAGCTCCGTCACCCGCTCGAGCACCTCGGGCGGCATCGCCTTGACCTTCTCGGTCGCGATCATGCCGGGCAGGATGGCGTTGGCGGTGATGCCGAGGCCGGCGTTCTCGGCGGCGACGGTCTTGACGAGCCCCAGCAGCCCGGCCTTCGAGGCGGCGTAGGCCACCTGGCCGGGCAGGCCGCCGGCCGCCGCGACGCTCGAGATCACGACGATGCGCCCGTAGCCGCGCTCGCGCATCCCGGGCAGGCACGCCTGGACCACGCGGAACGCGCCGGTGAGGTTGACGTCGATGTCCCCACTCCACTGCTCCGCCGTCATGTCGTGGGCGGGCGCGACCGTCGTCGTGATGCCGTGATTGACCACGCACACGCCGACGTCGGAGAAGTCGGGGAGCTCGTCGCGGGCGACGTCCACCCGGAGGTCGCAGCCGGGCGCCCGGTCGAGCCCCATGACGTCGAAGCCGGCGCCGGCGAGGCGGGCGCAGATCGCGGAACCGATGCCCGCCGCCGCGCCGGTGACGAGCGCCTTCACCCTAGGCCTCGGTATGGGCTGGGTAGGAAAGGTATGGAGATGCTCATGTCCGGGTATGGGCGTCCGATAACCGGGGTGAGAGGTTACGGCACGACGCCGTGGCCGCTCCCATAGAAATCAGGCGCTACGTCGAAGGGATTCGACAACCTCCCGGCGTCTGAGAGAAGCGCCGGCGGCGCGTTCCCCTGCCCAGCCCGCCGGCGCCAGCTGAGAGCGGCCCGCATGACGCGGGTCGTTCTCGTTCTAACCCGACACCGGCTCGGGCGCCGCGGCGGCGCCCGTCGGGATGGCCACGAAGTCGCGGGTCCGGACCAGGACGTAGGCGCAGAGCGCACCGGCGAGGGCGACGACGGCGCCGATCACGAGGCATTCGCTGAGCGCCCCGGTGAAGCCGACGCGGTAGGCGTGGAGGAAGGCGCCCTGGGCGTTCGCCGGCAGCCGTTGGAGCAGCGGCTTCACCTGACCCGACTGCAGCGCGGCCGCGAGCTGGCCGTGGGCCGCCGCGACGACGTCGTGCGCGTGGCCGCTTCGCCCGAGCGCCGAAAGCGTCCGCGTACGGACCTCGTGCTCGAAGACCGCCCCGAGGCCGGCGATCCCGGTGGCGATCCCCACCTGCCGGAACGTGTTGTTGATGCCCGAGGCCATCCCGGCGCGCTCGGGCGGCACGACGCCGATCGCCGTCGTCGCGAGCGGCGCGTTGACCATGCCGATCCCGATGCCCGAGACGATGAAGCCGGGCAGGAGGACGGTCCAGTCCGAGCTCGCGTCGACCGCGCTCATCAGCAGGAGGGCGACGCCGACGAGCACGAGGCCGGTGCCGAGCAGCGCGCGCACCGGGACCCGCACGGACAGCCGCCCGGCGAGCGGCGCGACGAAGAACGAGAGCACCGAGAGCGGCAGGAACCGCAGCCCGGCCTGCAGGGGGCTGAGGTGGAGCACGTTCTGCAGGTAGAGCGTGAGGTAGAGGAACATCGCGAACATCGAGGCCGAGATCGCGAACGCGACGATGCTCGCGCCGGCGAACGCCGGTCGCCGGAACAGCGTCAGGTCGAGCATCGGCCGCTTCTGCGCCCGCTCGGCGAGCACGAACACGACGAGCAGCACGACCGAGCCGATCAGGAAGCCGGCGATCAGCGGGTCCCCCCAGCCCCGGTCGTTGCCCTTGATGAGCGCGTACACGAGCAGGAACAGGGCGCCCGAGAAGGTCAGGAGGCCCCACCAGTCGATGTGAGCGGCGTCCGGGTCGCGCGACTCGTCGACCTTGGCCATCGTCAGGAAGATCGCGCCGATGCCGATCGGCACGTTGATGAAGAAGATCCACTCCCAGCCGATGCCCGAGGTGATCACGCCGCCGACCACCGGGCCGACGGCCACCGCCGCGCCTATCACACCGCCGAACACCCCGAACGCGATGCCCCGCTCCTTGCCGTGGAAGGCGCTCGCGATCAGCGCCAGCGAGGTCGCGAACATCATCGCGC
>JAOPZQ010000487.1 GCA_025964075.1 Solirubrobacterales bacterium
TCGCCTTGGACGAAGTAGCGCACGGGGGTGACGCGAAGCCCCTCGGCGTAGACGTCTCGCACTCCCTGGATGGCGATCGAGCCGGGCGCGGGGCCGCCGACGTCGACATGGTGAGCCGACGTGACGGAGTAGCCGACGATCTCGCCCTCGGCGAACAGCGGCATCACGGAGAACATGTCGGGGAGGTGACCCAGGCTGAGGGTCAGGTCGTTGTAGAGCAGCGCGTCTCCGGGTCGGAGCGCGGCGGTGTCGATGCGCGAGAGCAGCGCGGGGACGCCGTGCATGGCTGCGCCCGTGTGGCCCGGCGTGAACAGGCCGTGAGCCAGGAGCTGGCCCTCGGCGTCGTGGATCGAGGCCGAGAAGTCGCGCGCCTCGCGCAGAGCCGGCGAGAACGCGGTGCGCTTGAGCACCGCGCCCATCTCCTCCGCGGTCGCGATCAGGTTCTTCCAGATGATCGACAGCGCCACCGGCTCGATCGGGGAGCGCCTGCTCACGCGTGCGTTCCCTGCAAGGGGACGAGCGACGGCGAGCGTTCGGGCTCGACCGTCACCGTCAGATTCCCCCGCGGATCGAGCTCGACCGTGCAGCCGGGAGGGATGATGGAGGTGCACTCGCGCTCCTCGATCACCGCCGGGCCCACGATCGCCGCCGTCGGGAGATCGGCGCGGCGATACACGGGGCAGGCGACGAACGTCCCCGCCTCGTCGAAGTAGACCGGCCGCGTTGCGACCACGCCGTCGCTCCGTCCGGGCTCGAGGGGCGGCAGCTCGAGCCGGGGCCGCGAGCTGGTGCCCGTGAGGCGCCAGGTCGTCGCCTCCACCGCGCGGAGGCGGTCGGAGTACCCGTAGATCTCGTGATAGCGCTCGTGGAACCGGCCCACGGCCGCCGCGAGCGCGCCCTCGTCGACGTCGGCGGCCTCGACCGCGACCTCGAGCTCGTACCCCTGGCCGGCGTAGCGCAGGTCGGCGCTGCGCGTGGTCGCCGTGCGCTCTGGATCGGCGTCCGATTCGTGGAGAAGCGCGTGGAGTGACGCCTCGAGCTCCTGGTAGATCCCGTTGATCCGGGCCGTGGACGCGTGGTCGATTCGGAGGAGGGCGCTGCGGGCCGCTTCGAAGCGGATGTCGCAGGAGAGGAGTCCCATGGCCGACACGACACCCGCGCCGGGCGGGAAGATGACCGTCGGGATCCCGCCCCGCTTCGCGATCCGCACGGCGTGGGCCGGTCCCGCGCCTCCGAACGCGACGAGGCAGAAGTCGCGCGGGTCCTTGCCCCGGTCCACCGACACGACCCGGACCGCGGCCGCCATGCTCTCGGTCGCGAGCTCGTGGATCCCCCACGCCGCCTCCTCGACCGTCAGCCCGAGAGGTCCGGCGACGTGCGTCTCGATCGCGCGGCGCGCCGCCTCGACGCTGAGGCGCATCTCCCCGCCGAGGAAGTGGTCCGGGTCGAGATAGCCGAGCACGAGGTTCGCGTCGGTGACCGTGGGCCGGTCTCCGCCCCGCTGGTAGCACGCCGGTCCGGGCTCGGAGCCCGCGCTCTCGTGGCCGACGGCGACCAGCCCGGCGCTGGCCGTGGCCACGCTTCCGCCGCCCGCGCCGATCTCGACGAGGTCGACCGCGGTGAGGTCGACGGGGAGCCCACTGCCGGGCGCGACGGTGAGGCGATCGACCTCGAACTCGTCCGTGAAGCCCGGAATGCCGTCCTCGGTCAGGCCGACCTTGGCCGTGGTCCCGCCCATGTCGAAGGAGATGGCGAGCGGCCGCCCGGAGGCGGCGGCGATCTGGCCCGCCATCAGGGCACCGGCCGCCGGCCCGGACTCGAGTAGCCGCACCGGATGTCTCGAGACCGTGTCGACGCCGGCGACCCCGCCGTTCGACTGCATCACGTGCAGCACGCCGGCGAACCCCGCCCGCCTCAACCGCCGCTCGAAGTCCCGCAGATATCTCCTGACCTCGCCCGCGATGTACGCGTTGATCACCGTCGTGCTCGCGCGCTCGTACTCGCGGAAGCGCTGCGAGATCTCGCTGGAGATCGACACGAAGAGGCCCGGCGCCTCGCGCCTGACGATCGCCGCAACCGCCCGCTCGTGCCTGGGGTTCTGATAGCTGTGCAGGAGGCTGATCGCCACCGCCTCGACGCCGAGGTCGACGGCCTGACGGGCAAGTCGGGCGACGGCGTCCTCGTCGAGGTCCCGCACGACGCCGCCGTCGAACGCGATCCGCTCCGGCACCTCGAGCACCCGGCTACGCGGGATCAGCGGCTCCGGCTTGCCGCCGAACAGGTCGTAGAGGTGGTGGCGACGCCCGCGCTGGATCACGAGCACGTCGCGAAAGCCCTCGGTGATGAAGAGGGCCGTCGGCCAACCCTTGCGTTCGAGGACGACGTTGGAGCCGAGCGTGGTCCCATGGACGATCTCGTCCACCTGGGACATGGCGACGCCGTGCGCGTCGACGAACGAGCACGCGCTCGCGACGGTCCCCAGGGCGAGATCCGAGCTCGCCGTGAGCTCCTTCCCCATCACGATCCTGCCCCCGTCGTCGGCCAGGACGAGGTCGGTGAAGGTGCCACCGATGTCGATTCCGAGCCGCACGCGAGGGTCCGCAGCCATCCGTCCAAAGATATTTTATAAAATGTTGGATGTCAAATCGTTGTGCTAGCCTGCCGCCGTGGTCCCGAAGGACACGCGCGTGGACCGGATCGCCCGCCGCGACGCCCCCCTGGAGGTCGTCCGCGCGCCGCGATCCCAGTTGCGGGACGAGGCCGCGTCGTACATCCGGTCCCTGATCCTCTCGCGGCAGCTGGCACCGGGCGACTACGTGCGCCCCGAGCCGCTGGCCCGCGCACTCGACATGAGCGTCACGCCCATCCGCGAGGCGCTGCTCTCGCTGCGTGAGCAGGGCTTCCTCGAGCTGCGTCCGAACCGGGGATTCGCGGTCCTCAAGATCTCGCCCGCCGACGTCGCCGACCTGTTCCTCGTGCAGGCCTTCGCCGCGGGCGAGCTCGCGGCGCGAGCCGCTACGCGCATGGACGCCGAGACGCTGCGCCGGCTCGACACGCTGAACTCCGAGCTCGACGTCCCAGCCGACGAGCGCAACCCGCGGGCCTTCGAGGTCGCGAACGACCGCTTCCACGCGTCGATCAACCGCTCCAGCGGCTCGCCCCGACTCGCCTGGTTCTACGCGGAGGCGATCCCGATCATCCCGCGCCGCTTCCTGACGCTGGTCCCGGGTTGGATCGAGACCACGCAGAAGGACCACCGTCTCGTCGCGACCCGGCTGCGCGAGCGCGACGTCGAGGGAAGCCGCAGCGCCATGGCCGCGCACATCCGCAACGTCGGCGAGCTCGTGGCCGACCGCCTCGACGCCGGTGGCGCTTGGCCGCCGGCGCGGGAAGAGGATCTCCGCGGCCAGATGTACTGAGCGACTGTCGGAAGCAGCAGTTGCGCCCGTCCTCGCGACGCCGGAGAGTTCGTCCGTCGGGTCTGAACGGATGCTCATCAACTTCTCGAGGGAGGACGAGCGATGAAGTTCGCCTACATGCCGGACACGCACGGCGGCCCCTACGACCAGCCGATGCCGGACCGGGACCGCTGCGCCGCGTTCTGCGAGCACCTGGTGAACGAGGCGGTCGCCGCCGAGGAGGCGGGCTTCGACGGCGCCTTCGTCCCGGAGCGCCACGCGCGAACCGAGACGATGTGGCCGCAGACCCTGATGGCGCTGCTCGCGATGGCGCTGCGCACCGAGCGGATCAAGATCGGCTCCTACGTCGTCCAGCCCGCCTACTACAACCCCGCGCACTTCGCCGAGCAGGTGGCCCTGATCGACCAGGTCTCGCGGGGCCGGCTCGTCCTCGGCGTCGGGTCCGGCTACCACCCCGGGTACTTCGCGCACTTCGGCGAGCCCTTCGACCAGCGGCTGGGCCGCTTCCTCGAGACCCTCGCGTTCATGGAGCGCGCGTGGCAGGGCGAGCGCTTCGACTGGGACGGGCGCTACTGGCAGCTCAAGGACGTGCTCATCAACCCCCAGCCCTACCAGCCCGGCGGGCCGCCCCTGTGGTTCGGCGCCACCGGCGAGAAGCCCATCCGCCGCGCGGCGCGCATGGCGGAGGCGGTCGGCCTGATGGCGTTCTACACGCCGATGGACGAGCTCCGCGGCGCCGTCGACCTGTACCGCTCCGCGTGCGCCGACGAAGGCCGCGAGCCGCGCGTCGTCCTCCTGCTCGACGGCTACGTGGGCGAGACGCACGAGCAGGCCCGCGACCGCTTCGGCCCCTGCTGGGAGGACGAGGTCCGCTACTACATCAAGTGGGGAATGCTCCCGCCCACCGAGGAGATCCCCGACATCGACCACGCCACCTACGACCGCCTCGAGAAGTACATGATCCTCGGCGACGCCGACACGGCCGCCGAGGCCGTCTGCCGCTTCCGCGACGCCCTCGAGTTCGGCGCCGAGGACTGGATCATCTTCCGCTCCCGCGTGCCCAAGGGCCCGTCCTGGGAGCACACCCTCGAGTCGATCCAGCGCTTCGGCGAGGAGGTCATCCCGCGGGTGCGCGCGACGGAGGCGGCCGTGGCGTGATCAAGCGTCGCCGACCGCAGCGCGCCGCGGTCCGGTGCGCCAGGCGCGGCTTGCCTTGAGGACCGCTGTGAAGTCCTCGAGTGCGTGGCCGGCGCCTTCGGCGACGCACGTGAGCGGGTTGCCGACGACGGACGCGGACATGCCGGTGCGGTCGTAGACCAGCTCGGGCAGGCCGGGCAGCAACGCGCCGCCCCCCGCGAGTGAGATCCCCCGCGTCGCGATGTCGCCCGCGAGCTCGGGTGGCGTTCGCTCGAGCGTGGCGGTGATGGCGGCGACCATGGCCTCCAGAAGCGGCTCGAACGCCGCGCGCATCTCCGCGCTCGGGAGGCTCACGGCGCGCGGGAGCCCGGTCACGAGGTCGCGACCCCGGATCTCCGCCTCGCCCTGATCGGCCGAGGGCCACGCCGAGCCCAGCGTCCGCTTGATCTCTTCGGCCGACTCGGAGCCGATCGCCAGGCGATGAACGGTGCGGAGGTAGCCGCTCACGGCGTCGTCGAGGTCGTAGCCGCCCATCCGCAGCGACTCCGAGACGACCATCGACCCCAGCGCGATCACCGCCACCTCCGACGTGCCGCCGCCGTTGTCGACGATCATCGTCGCGACCGGCTCGCTGATCTCGAGCCCCGCCCCGATCGCCGCCGCGATCGGCTCCTCGATCAGCGCGACCTCGCGGGCGCCCGCCGCCTGAGCGGCCTCCACGAGCGCGCGGCGCTCGACATCGGTGATCCCCGACGGGGCGCACAGCACCAGGCGCGGTCGGCCCCGCCGGCGGGGCATCGCCCGCGCGAGGAAATGCCGCAGCATCTGCTCGGTCACCTCGAAATCGGCGATCACCCCGTGGCGCAGGGGACGCACCGCGCGGATCGAAGCCGGGGTACGCCCGATCATGCGCTTGGCCTCCGCGCCCACCGCATGCACCCATCCCGTTCCCACCTCGAGCGCCACCACCGACGGCTCGGCGACGACGACGCCCTCGCCGCGCACGAACACCACCGTGTTCGCGGTCCCGAGGTCGATCGCGACGTCCTGGCCCGATCTTACGAGGTCAAATGGATGCATGGGTCGTCG
>JAOPZQ010000562.1 GCA_025964075.1 Solirubrobacterales bacterium
GCGCCTTGAACCCGAAGTAGAGCTCGCGGCGCGCCAGCGGGGCGCCGAGGCAGTGGTGGGTGCCGATCCCGAACGCGAGGTGCGTGCGCGGCTGCTTGCGGTCGAGGTCGAACCGGTCGGCGAGCTCGTAGCGGCGATCGTCGCGGTTGCCGGCGCCGTAGCGCAGGCACACGACGGCGCCCTCGGGGATCGTCACGCCGTGCATCTCGATCTCCTCGGAGGTCTCGCGCAGCAGGCCCTGGACCGGGCACTCGAGCCGGAGGACCTCCTCGACCCAGGTCTCGAGGTACTGGTCCGGGTCGGCCTTGACCTTCGCCCACACGTCGGGGTTCTGGATCGCGAGCATGACGCCGCCGGACAGCGCGTTCGTCGTCGTCTCCGAGCCGCCGACGAACAGGTCGGCCATCATCTCGGAGTGGAGCTCGTTGTCGTTCAACGGGCGTCCGAGGCCGGGGACCTCGTTGTTCACGAGGTCGCTCAGCAGCGAGTCGTTCGGGTGCTCGCGGAGCTCCTCGTAGCGCTTCTGGAAGTAGTGCTGGGCCTCGATCTCCTGGTCGGCGGACCAGCGGCGCTCGTCGGGCGTCTGCATCAGCCCCATGCGCTGGATCCACGCGTCGGTCCACGCCTTGATCTGCGGCATGTCCTTCTCGGGCGCGCCCATCTGCTTGCCGATCACGTAGAGCGGCAGCGGGATCGCGACGGCCTTGACCCACTCGACCTGGCCGGCCTCGATGAAGTCGTCGATCAGCCGGTGGGCGAGCGCCTCGACGAACGGGTCGAGGTCCTTGATGCGCACCGGGCGGAAGGCGTGGTCGAAGAGCCGGCGGCGCTGCATGTGCTCGGGCTCGTCGAGGCCGCTCAGGGTGGGCGTCGTCGGCCATCCGTGGTGCTCGTACTTGGCCGCGAGCTCCTGCTCGAGCTCGAGCTCGGCGCGCAGCTCGTCGGAGAGGTCGGGATCGTCGGGGCGGATGCCCTTCTCGGTCGCGCCGGCGGCGTTGCCGATCCGGTTCGTGAAGCGCTTGGTGTCGAGCGTCGCCGCGCGGATGTCCTCGTAGCGGGTGAGGAAGTACATCCCGGTCGTGGGGTCCTTCCATACCGGCGCCTCGTCGCGCAGCTCCTTGTAGGCGTGGTACGGACAGTCGTTCGTCGGGGCGTCGAAGAAGCTGATCTCCTGGACGGACTCGGCCATGCTCTCTGCACTCCCTCTCTCGTGGTGCGCCTCGGCAAGACGATAGCGCCTCTACCAACCGATTGGTAGAATTCCGGCGGCCGTGAACGAGTTCGCCAGGCTGCTCGGCCGCCAGCTCTCACAGGACCTGCGTGCGCTGCCGCCGACGGCTGCCCGCTGGCTCTCCGGCAGCGCGCGCGTTGCCCGAGTGGGGAACATCGCCGAGATGCGCGCCGCGGCCCGGCGCGCGCTCCCGAAGGTGATCTTCGACTTCGTCGACGGCGCCGCCGGCGACGAGGTCACGGCGGCGCGCAACCAGTCCGACTTCGCGCGGCTCGAGCTCCGGCCGCGGGTGTTCGTGGACGTGGGCGAGGTCGAGCTCGGGACCACGGTGCTCGGCCGCCGCGTCGCCCTTCCGCTCCTGGGCGCTCCGATGGGCCTGCTCGGGCTCGTCCACCCCGACGGCGAGGTCGCGCTCGCGCGGGCGCTCCATGGCGCGGGGTCGCTGTACACGCTCTCCGCGATGGCCTCGCGCTCGATCGAGGAGGTCGCCGCCGAGGCCCCGGGCCCGATGTGGTTCCAGCTCTACGTGTGGCGCGACCGCGGCCTCGTCCGGGCGCTCGTCGACCGGGCGCGCGGCGCCGGACACGAGGCGCTCGTCCTCACGGTCGACGTGCCCGCTGCCGCCGGGCGCGACCGCGATCGTCGTAACGGCTTCGGGCTGCCGCCGCGGGTCACGCTCCGCACGCTCGCCGGTGGAGCCGTGCGGCCGACCTGGTCGACGCGCTTCGTCCGCAGCCCGCGCGTGCGGATGGGGACAGTGGCCGCGGACGGCGCGGCGAATGCGGTCGCGATCACGCGGTACGTCAACGAGCAGTTCGACCCGACGGTGACGTGGGACGACCTCACGTGGTTCCGCGAGCTGTGGGAGGGACCGATCCTCGTGAAGGGCGTCCTCGACGAGCGTGACGCTCGTGCGGCCGTCGACCGGGGCGCGGACGGCATCATCGTCTCGAACCACGGCGGCCGCCAGCTCGACCACGCGCCGTCGACGATCGGTGCGCTCCCGGCCATCGTGGAGGCCGTCGGCGGCGACGCCGAGGTCTACCTCGACGGGGGCATCCGCCGCGGCAGCGACGTGATGAAGGCGCTGGCCGCGGGCGCACGTGCGTGCCTCGTCGGACGCCCCTTGGTCTATGGCCTGGGCGTCGGCGGCGAGGCCGGCGTCGCGCGTGTCGTGACGCTGCTCCGCGAGGAGCTGCGCACCGCGATGACGCTCGCCGGATGCCCGTCGGTGGCCTCGCTCGACGGTACGTGGCTTCGCGCACGAGGTGGTTGACTTCTACCAAACGTTTGGTTTACTACTCCCTGGTCACGTCCGTTCCAGGCGGGCGGTGGAGAGGAGAGCCTGATGCGCAAGAGCGCGGCCTTCGCGGTCACGATTCCCATTTTCGCGGCGCTCGTCGTCGCCGGCTGCGGGGGCGGGAAGAAGAAGCCCGCGAGCACGACGGCCGGCACGCCGACCGTCGCCGTGCAGACGGCGGCCGTCGCCGCGCCCGCGTGGCTCGGCAGCTTCGATCCCACCCCGGGCCTCGGCGGCCAGGTGCCGAAGAAGACGATCGGCTTCGTCAACGTGCTCGGGAGCTCCGGCTCCGCGCAGCGCTGCCAGGCGGAGTTCGAGAAGGCCGCGAAGGCGCTCGGCTGGACGGTCAAGACGGCCGACGCCGCGGGCGACCCCGCGAAGATGGCGTCCGACACGAGCGCGATGGTCACCTCGGGCGTCGACGCCATCGTGAACCTCGCGATCGAGGGCCCCGCGGCACAGCAGGGCCTGCAGGCCGCGAAGGCGAAGGGCATCCCCGCGGTCTCGATCTGCGGCGCGCTCAGCCCGACGAACCTCTACCAGGCCGTGATCGCGCCCAACGACAACGCGGTCGCCGCCGTGTCGGTCAGGTACATGATCGACGATCTGCCCGCCAAGGCGCCGGTGGTGGCGCAGTTCTTCAGCCCGATCGCCGCGCTCGGACGCCGCGACGTCATCGCGAAGTCGATGCTCGCCGACGCGGGCAACAAGATCGTCGCCTCTCATCAGGTCGACTTCACGAACCCGGTGCAGGACACCGTCCAGTCCACGCTGACGATGCTCCGGGCGCATCCCGAGGCGAAGGCGGTCATCGTCGATCAGGACTTCGAGTTCGCGCCGGTCGTCCAGGCGGTCAAGCAGAACAACCTGAACGTCAAGGTCTACGGCATGTACGGCGAGGCCGACGCCAGCGCGGCGCTGCGCAAGGGCGGCCCCGCCCGGGCGTTCTCGCAGTCCGACCCGGAGGCGAGCGCCTGGGTCGCGACCGACCAGCTGCTGAAGCTCTTCGTCAACAAGAAGGCGATCGATCCGCTCGCGCAGTACGAGCACCCGTTCCCGGTGACCCTCGTCACCGCCGGGAACGTCCCCAAGTCCGACGACAACCCCTTCCCTGACTTCGGCCAGCTGTACACGGCCCAGTGGAAGGCCGAGGGGTACAAGTTCTAATCGCCCTCGGGGCAAGGAGCGTAACGCGGTGAGCACGCCGAACACCGAAACCGCCGTCAGCCCGCAGGCCGCCGCCGTCGCGACCGGCGGCAACCCGCCACCGGCCCGCGGATTCGGGCGCCGGCTCTCGCCGAACGTCGGCGTGTTCTTCCAGCGCTACGGCGTGCTCATCGCGTTCCTCCTGGTGATCCTGTTCTTCTCGCTGGAGAAGCCGCACGCGTTCCCGACGCTGACGAACCTCCGGGCCGTGCTGTCCGGCATGGCGGCGCTGACCGTGCTCGCCGCGGTCCTCACGGTGCCGATGATCATGGGCGACTTCGACCTCTCGGTCGGCTTCAACGCCCAGGTCCTCGGCGCCATCGCGGTCACGCTGATGGCGTTCGACGGCCTCTCGGCGGGCACCGCGATCATCGTCACGCTCCTCATCGGCGGCGCCATCGGCATGGCGCTCGGGGCGCTGATCGCGTGGTCGAGGGTCTCGGCGTTCGTGATCACCCTCGGGGCGGGGATCTTGCTCCAGGGCGTCGAGCTGCGAATAACGGACGGGAAGACGGTCTTCTCGGGGCTCTCCAACTCCTACGTGCAGATCGCCAACCACAAGCTCCTCAGCTTCACGCTGCCGGTGTGGATCGCCCTCGTGGTGTGCCTGGTGCTCTGGTACGTGACCCGGCACACCGTGCTCGGTCGCTACATGGCGGCGGTCGGCGGCAACCAGGAGGCGGCGCGGCTCTCGGGCATCAACGTCGAGCGCATGCGCACGGCCGGGTTCGTGCTCGTCGGCATCGGCGCGGTGATCGCCGGCGTGATCATCACCTCGCAGGCCGCCTCGGCCTATCCGAACTCGGCCAGCGGCCTGCTGATCCCCGCCTACGCCGGCGTGTTCCTCGGCGCGGCGGTGCTCCGGCCCGGCGAGTTCCACATCTGGGGGACCCTGATCGGCGTCCTGTTCATGTCGATCATCCAGAACGGGCTGACCCTGATGAACTACAGCGCGTCGACGACGAACGTCATCCAGGGCTGCGTCTTCATCGCCGCCGTCCTGATGTCGCGGATCGGCAACCGCGGATGACCGCGCCGGCGCCCGTGGTCACCGGAGAGAACGGCAACGGGCCGAGCGCCGTGCCCGAGACGCTGCTCGAGGGCCGGAACCTGAGCAAGGCGTTCCCCGGCGTCGTCGCCCTCGACGACGTGAGCGTCGCCTTCGGCCGCGGCGAGGTCCACGGCCTCGTCGGTGAGAACGGCGCCGGCAAGTCGACGCTGCTCAAGGTCCTCTCCGGCATCTACCTCTCCGACGCGGGCGAGATCCGCTGGGAGGGCGAGCCGGTCAGCTTCAAGGTGCCGCCCGACGCGGTCAAGCTGGGCATCGAGGTGATCCCGCAGGAGCTGTCGCTCGCGCCGGGCCTGTCGGCGGCCGAGAACATCATGATGGGCATCTTCCCGGCGCGCGCGGGCCGCGTGCGCTGGCGCGAGGTCAACCGCGAGGCGAAGCGGATCGCCGAGACGATCCACCTCGACATCGACGTGCGCCGCATGGCGGCGAGCCTCTCGCCCGCCGAGCAGCGCCTGGTGATGATCGCCCGCGCGCTCGCACGCAACGCGCGCCTCGTGATCATGGACGAGCCGACCGTCTCCCTCGCGGAGACCGAGGTCACCGCGCTGAAGAAGGTCGTGAAGCGCCTGCAGGCCGATGGCGTCACCGTCGTCTACGTCTCGCATCGCCTCGACGAGGTCCTCGACCTCACCGACCGGATCACGGTGATGAAGGACGGCCGCGTCGTCGGGACCTCGCCCACGTCGGGCGTGACCAAGAGCTCGCTGATCGAGCAGATCATCGGCCACAGCCTCGCCGAGCAGTTCCCGGACACCGCCGCGCCGACGGCCGCCGAGCCGGTGTTGCGCGTCCGTGACCTGTCGGGCGGTCGTATCCGCGACGTTTCGTTCGAGCTGCGCCCGGGCGAGATCCTCGGCCTGGCCGGCCTGGTCGGCTCCGGTCGCAGCGAGGTCGTGCGGATGGTCTTCGGCGCCGACCCCCGCGACGCGGGCGTGATCGAGGTCGCCGGCAAGGTCGAGAAGATGCGCCACCCGCGCCATGCGATCGCGGCGGGGCTCGCCCTCCTCCCCGAGGATCGCCGCGGACAGGGCGCCGTCGTCGACATGTCGATCGCGGCCAACGTCACGCTGCCCGTGCTGCGGCGCTTCGCCGTGAAGGGCTTCGGCTTCGTCCGCCAGCGCCAGGAGGCCAAGGCGGTGAAGTCGCGGATCGAGCGCCTCGGCCTGAACACGCCCTCGACGCAGCGGCCGCTGAAGTTCCTCTCGGGCGGCAACCAGCAGAAGGCGCTCGTCGCCAAGTGGGAGCTCTCCGAGGCCTCCGTCTTCATCTTCGACGAGCCCACCGCCGGCGTCGACGTCGGCGCCAAGCAGGAGATCTACGGCCTCATCGCCGAGCTCGCCCGCGGCGGCGCCGGGATCATCCTCATCTCCTCCGAGCTCGAGGAGATCGTCGGGCTCGCCCACCGCGTGATCGTCATGCGCGAGGGCGAGGTCGCGGGCGAGCTGCAGCGCGGGGCGCTGACGGAGTCGGCGATCCTGAACCTGTGCTTCGCGGCTTAGCTCGGCTGCGCCCTGCCGGACCGCCGAAAACGGACGGCTACGAGGGGAGGGAGCCGGCGGTTGCGGCCCTCCTCCGAGCGGTGATGCGGATTGGTGCTGTAGAGCACCCACGATCCGCATCACCGACCGGCGCGGACCCGACGCGACCGCCCGAACGCTCCTCCTTCGCAGCCGCCGTTGTTGGGCGGTCCTGACGGCCGCCTACAAGTCCGAAGCGGCTCGCGCCACCAGCCCCGTCGTCGACCGGTCTTCGATCAGCGGCGCGAGGACGATGGCGGCCCCCAGCAGCCGCGCGGCCTCGCGCTTGCCCGCCTCCGCCGGGTCGCCGACGGTGAGCGCCACGGCGGTGGGGCGCAGCGGCGCCATCAGCTCGGCGTACTCGGCGGCGCGCCACACCTCGGGCGGCCCGTCGATCGTGAAGACGGCGTCGACCGTGGACAGCGAGGCGAGGATCTCGGCGCGCTCCTCGGCGGGGACGAGCGGGCGGCTGGCGCCCTTGCGCGCGCGGGCGCGCGCGTCGGACTCGACGCCGAGCACGAGCGCGGCCCC
>JAOPZQ010000565.1 GCA_025964075.1 Solirubrobacterales bacterium
CTCGAGCGCATGGGGTACGTCGAGCGGCGCCCGAACCCGCGCGACGGCCGCTCGCGGCTGGTGTTCCTCACCGAGCGCGGCGCATCCGTCAAGCCCGTCACGCACGCGACCGCCGCGCGCGTGGAGGCGCGCTGGGCCGAGCTGACGAGCCCCGAGGAACTGGAGGCGCTGCGCGCCTCGCTCCTCCACCTGCTCACCGAGCTCACTCCCGCCTAGAAACGCCGCGCCCGAGTCCCGGTCCACCTGAGCCGAGCGGGTTGGTGGCGGAGATGCGGCGTTCCAGACTGCCGGCGTGCGCGAGTGTGGCGTGGGCCTGCCGCGCCTCGAAGGTCGGCGATGTCAGTCGTGGGCTGAGAGGAACGTCTCGACGAGCGCGAGGAAGCGCGCGGGCTCCTCGAGGTGCGGGCAATGACTGGCCCCCTCGATCAGGTGCCAGCGCGCCCCGGGGATCGCGTCGACCAGTGGGCGCACCACGGCCGGCGTGGCCTCATCGTGCTCGCCCGAGATGACGAGCACGGGCACCCGGACGTCGCTCAGGCGGGGTGTGATGTCCCAGTCCTTCAGCGTCCCGATCACGTGGAACTCACTGGGGCCGTTCATCGTGTGGTAGACGGTCGGGTCCTCGGCCAGCTGGGCGAAGGACCGCTGGAGCCCGTCGGGGAAGGGGATCCGGCAGAGGTGGCGTTCGTAGAACACCATCACGGCCTGCTCGTACTCCTGGCTGTCGGTCGTTCCCGCCTGCTCGTGGCGCTGCAGCGTTCTCTGCACCTCGGGCGGCAGAAGGGTGCGCAGACGGTTGGCCTCGCTGACCCAGAGCTGAATGGACGCGGGCGAGTTCGCGACGACGAGCGAGCGCAGCCCGGGCGGGTGCTCGAGCGCGTGCTCCATCCCCAGCATGCCGCCCCAGGACTGGCCGAGAACGTGGTAGCGCGCGGCGATCCCGAGATGCTCGACGAGCGCGGCGAGCTCCCGGCGGAACAGCGCGACGGTCCAGAAGTTCGCCGCCGCGTCGGACAGGTGCTGTGAGCGCCCGCAGCCGATCTGGTCGTAGAGAACACAGCAGCGGCCCGCCGTCCTCGCCAGCTCCGCGACGGGCTCGAGATAGTCGTGCGCGACACCGGGACCGCCGTGGACGATCACCAGCGGTGCCGGGCCGCCAGCGTCGAGGTCGCCCTCCACGCGGTACCACGTCCAGCCCTCCTCCCACTCACAGCGCGCCTCGCTCACCTACGCAACCTACCCACGCGACGACCGCCAGTCCACCGCAGGCCCGTCCCGCGTGATGCCGAGGCCGTGGGTCGAACGTTCAGGGGTCACGGGCACACCGAGCCGACACTAGGTGGACGGTGCTGCGTCCGGTTCCGCGACGCTCCGGTCGGCGGCGTAACGCGCTTCGAGCATCACGCAGCCTTCCGCTGTCGTCCACGGACCGTGGACCATCCCGGGCGGCCGGCACGCGTAGCAACCGCCGGCGAAGGTCTGGCCGAGTGTCACGTCGTGGATCGATCCGGACAAGATGATCACTTCCTCGAAGTAATCGTGCGCGACTGCGCCCGCGGATGAGGTATCCACCCCGGGCGCCCACCTCACCATCCGCGTCAGCAGCCCACTAGACGGGTCGCGCGCCAGGATCCGCTCCGATACTCCGGGCTGTTGCGCCACCGGACTCCACGGAATCGCCTCGGCGTCGAAGAACTCGATCGCGGGCTTGGCCATGAGCGCGAGTTCATCACATCTCCGGCTTCGCGAGCCGGACTCGCCGCGGGTGATCCGGCGACGGAGTAGCCGGGGCGCCGGTACGCTGCCGGCGTGTTCCTCCAGCTATGGCCGGACTGGACGCCGTCTCGGGCGCCTGACCTTGCGCGGTTCTCCGCGCTCCTCAAGGTCGGCGCCGGGCGCAGCATCGACGAGCCGGAGACGATCGAGATCCGGATGCTCGATGCCGGAGGGAACGTCGTGGACGTTCAGACCGAGCCGTTCGAGCCGGACTCCGGTCGCCTGGTCGGGCCCGCATGGGAGGAGGTTCCCGGGCACCTCGTCCGGTTGGCCGACGCAGTGACGCAGGTCGAGGCGACTCTCCGCGACGCGGTCTCCGAGCGGGTGGCGCGAGCCGACGGGACGGCGGCCGTGCTGCTCACGCCGGTTGCCTACGATCTGGGGCTGGACCGGGAGCCGGCTCTGTGGTGGTCCTATCGCAACCAGACGGGCGCCCCGGTCGACGCCACCGACGTCCTGCGCTCGAGGGTCCTGTGGGTCGACGAGCACCCGCTTCGCCCGCCGGAGGGCGGCTACAACGGGCCGCCTGATCTAGGCCCGGGCCAGGCGCTGTCGGGCTGGTGGTCGCTCGACGACTTCGCCCTGATCGACCGCCGTGCACCGCGGCAATTCGCGCTCGAGATCAGCGGCGAGCGCTCCGACGAGTTCACCTACGCCTGGCAGCCGATGGCCTAGAGCAGCCTGCGGGGCACGGCGATGGCCGTCAACGGCGGCAGCACCGTCAGGCTGAACCCGGGCGGCGCCAGGCTGAGCGCCACCACGTTGGCCGTCCGCACGTTGACGTGCGTCGGCGTGGTGCCGGTGACGACGCACGGGATCGGCGCCGTGAACAGCTGGCGGCCGGGGTGCCGGGGATCCGCCGACTGTGCCCCGAACACGATCGTCATCACGACCGGCTGGCGGACGAATGGGTCTCGCGGTACGCCGCTGACATATCCGAACGGGATGTGGTCGGGCGGCAGCGGACCGATGTGCGGCATCGGCAGCGAGGGCGTCGCCGGCGTGCCCCCTCCGTGCGGCCGCGGCCCTGGCCCTGGCCCGGGGCCCGGTCCGGGCCCGGGCG
>JAOPZQ010000593.1 GCA_025964075.1 Solirubrobacterales bacterium
CGGGGCGCGACGGCGGGCGGCAGCGCTGTGGCCGTTCCTGCGCCGCGCGGACGGTCGCGTGGCCTCGGTCTACGGCCTCGACGGACGCGCCCAGACCCCGGGTCAGTCTCATCCCGCCGCCCTCGTCGCCGCTGCCGGCGCCGCACAGGCGGCCGGCGCTCCCGCCACCGCACGGAGGCTCCTCGACGAAGCGGGCGCGCTCGACCGCCGCTCGCCGACGTACTACGGCGCCGCCTGGGTCGCGCTCGGTCGCGTCATGCTCACCACGCGATGGCTGGGCAGCTGCGCGGGGGGGTAGCAGCACCCCATGAGCGAGACGCACAGCGACACCTTCACGATCGGCGGCGACCTCGAGATCCACCGCCTCGGCTTCGGCGCGATGCGCATCACCGGCGAGGGCATCTGGGGCCCGCCGCTCGACGCCGAGCAGGCGAAGGCCGTGCTGCGCCGGGCGCTCGAGCTCGGCGTGGACTTCATCGACACGGCTGACTCCTACGGCCCGTACGTCAGCGAGGAGCTGATCGCCGAGGCGCTCTACCCGTACCCCGAGGGCCTGGTGATCGCGACCAAGGGCGGCTTCACCCGCCCGGGCCCCAACCAGTGGGAGCCCGATTGCCGGCCCGAGCGGCTCAAGCGCTGCTGCGAGGACTCGCTGCGGCGCCTGCGGCTCGAGCGCATCGACCTCTATCAGCTCCACACGGTCGATCCGAAGGTCCCGTACGCGGACTCGGTGAACGCGCTCGTCGAGCTCCAGCAGGAGGGGAAGATCCGCCACATCGGCATCTCGAACGTCGATCTCGACCACTACGCGCAGGCGCGCGAGATCGCCGAGGTCGTGACCGTCCAGGACCGCTTCAACCTCAGCGACCGCGCGACCGAGGACGTGCTCGACAAGTGCACCGACGACGGCCTCGGCTTCATCCCGTGGTTCCCGCTCGCGGTCGGCGAGCTCGCCCGCCCGGGCGGTCCTCTCGACGAGATCGCCCTCGCCCACGACGCGACGCCGAGCCAGGTCGCGCTCGCCTGGCTCCTGCAGCGCTCGCCGGTGATGCTGCCGATTCCGGGGACGGGCTCGGTCGAGCACCTCGAGGAGAACATGGGCGCGCTGCGCGTGCACCTCTCCGAGGAGGAGACGGCGCGCCTGGAGGAGGCGGTGTAGGCGGCTCGCGTAATGTCCGCCGCCAGTGGACGGGCACGCCGAGTCTCAACCCCTTCACGCCGTCGACTCTCTGGGCGTGGTCGCGGACGCCATGGCCCGCGCGGACGAGACGTTGGCGCTGGCCGCGCGCCATCTCGACTCGTCGCTCGTCGACGTGCTGCGGATCCTCGGCTTCGACAAGGAGTACGTCTCGGCGCAGGGCTCCTACCTCTACGACGCGGCGGGTCGCGCGTACCTCGACTTCCACACCGGCGAGGGCTTCGCCAGCCTGGGTCACAACCATCCGGACGTTCGCGACGTGCTGCAGGCCACGCTCGCCGCGAACCTCGCGGATGGTGTCCAGATTCACTATTCGTCGCTCGCCGGCATGCTCGCCGAGGCGCTGGCCCAGCGCCTGCCCGACGGGCTCGACGCCGTGTTCTTCGCCAGCACCGGCGCCGAGGCTGTCGACGCGGCGATGAAGTTCGCGCGCGCGGCGACGCGCCGGCCACGGCTGCTGTCCTGCGACAGCAGCTTCCACGGGGTGACGCTCGGGCCACTCTCGCTGGTCGGCGACGAGTTCTTCAAGGAGGGCTTCGGCCCACTCCTCCCGGGCTGCGACCGCGTCCCGTTCGGCGACCTGTCGCGGCTCGAGGCGGAGCTGCGCGGGAAGGACGTCGCCGCGTTCATCGTCGAGCCGATTCAGGGCCGGATGGTGACGCTTCCGCCTGCGGGCTATCTGCACGCCGCGCAGGAGCTGTGCCGGCGCTACGGCACGCTGTTCGTCGTCGACGAGATCCAGACCGGGCTCGGGCGCACCGGCAAGTGGTTCGCGCTGGAGCACTGGGGGCTCGAGCCGGACTTCGTGCTCGTCGGAAAGGCGCTCAGCGGCGGCTACATGCCGGTCGCCGCCATGGTCACGCGACGGGAGACCTACCAGAGGGCCGTGGGTGCGCTCGAGCGCTCCTACGTGCATCAGTCGACGTACGGGCGCAATCGCCTCTCGATGGCGGCGGGCCTGGCCGTGCTCCGCATCGTCGAGCGCGATGGCCTGGTCGAGCACGCCGCGCGCATGAGCACGGTGCTGTTGGACGGGCTGGCCGAGCTCCAGGAGCGCTACGAGATGATCGGCGAGGTGCGCGGCCGCGGGTTGATGATCGGCATCGAGCTGCGCGCCCCGAGCTCCCGCGTCGCCAAGCTGAGCTGGCGTCTGATCCACCTGGCGAGCGAGGGGCTCTTCCCCCAGCTCGTCGTGATCCCGCTGCACCGCGACCACGGCGTGATCACGATGGCGGCCGGCAAGAACGACGTGATCAAGCTGCTGCCCCCGCTGACGCTCTCCGAGCCCGAGGCGCGCAGCTTCCTCGGCGCGCTCGACGCCGTGCTCGCCGACTGTCACGGCGCTGCGAGCAAGAACTGGGGCGTCGTGCGCGACATCGCCACCGCGACGCTTCGTCGCCGTTCCCCGCACGACGCTCCGGCGATCGCGAAGGCCGCGTTCCGCGGCAGGGCCGTCGATGCTTCGCGTGACGACGTGTGCCTGATCACGGGCGCGACCGGCTTCATCGGCGGGCACCTGGCGCAGCGGCTGGTGCAGGAAGGCCATCAGGTGCGCTGCCTCGTGCGGGCGAGCAGCGACACGTCGCTGCTCGAGAAGCTCGACGTCGAGATCGCCGTCGGCGACCTCACGAGTGCCCATTCGCTCGCCGGGGCCGCGGAGGGCTGCCGCTACGTGTTCCACTGCGGCGCGCACGTGTCGGACTGGGCGACCGCGAAGGAGATCGCGCGCATCAACGTCGGAGGTACGCGCAACCTGCTCGAGGCGTCCGTCGGCGCCTCCGTGCAGCGCTTCGTGCACTTCAGCACCACGGACGTCTACGGCTATCCGGGCGGCGCGGCGATCGACGAGACCCACGCCCACACCCGGTTTCGGAACTGGTACGCGCAGACCAAGCGGGAGGCCGAGGCCGAGGTCCGCCGGGTGCAGGGGGCGCACTCGCTCGACGCCGTCGTCCTCCGGCCCGCGACCGTCTACGGACCCCGGTCGACGGATGTCGTCGGCGAGATCGCGCGGGCGATCCGCGACGGCAAGATGCTGCTGGTCGACGGCGGTCGCGCGGTCGCCGGCCTGTGCTACGTCGACAACCTCATGGATGCCGCGGTCCTCGCGCTCCGCCACGAAGCCGCGCCCGGCCACGCCTTCAACGTCAGCGACGGCCTCGACGTCACGTGGAAGGAGTTCACCGACGGCCTGGCCGAGGGTCTCGGCTGCTCGCAGGTCCGATGGAGCTTGCCGTATTGGATCGCGAACGGCCTCGGTTTCTCGCTCGAGCACGGCTACCGACTGTTGCGCACGACGACGCGTCTGAAGACACCGCCTCTGCTCTCGCGACAAGCCGTGCACGTACTGGGTAGGAACCAGGACTTCAGCAATCGCAAGGCGCGAGAGCTACTGGGATGGGAGCCCCGCATCGACTACGCGGCCGGCCTCGAGGCGACCCTCGCCTGGCTCCGGGCCGAGCACCTCGAGCACGCCTGAGACCTCGACACAAGGGAGAGATCGATGATCACCAAGCTCGACTTCGTGGCCATCCCGTCGCAGGACGCCGAGCGCTCGCGGACGTTCTACGCCGAGACGCTCGGGCTGCGGCCGGACGACGAGGCGCGCTTCGAGTTCTGGGCCGGCGAGACGTGCTTCGGGATCTGGGAGCCCGAGCGCTTCGGCATGCCGTTCGCCCCTCAGAAGAACGGCCACGCGGCCTTCCACGTCGACGACGTCGCGGCGGCTCGCGCGGAGCTCGAGGGCCGCGGGGTGGTGTTCGCCGGCGAGACCCTAGACACCGGGGTCTGCCACATGGCGTTCTTCACCGACCCCGACGGCAACGATCTCCTGCTTCACCACCGCTACAGGGAAAAAGGGGTCTGACCCCTTTTTCCGCTATCCGAGCCAGGCGGCGATCCGCGCCAGCGCGTGGCGCGCGACCGGCGTGACCGCGAGCTGGCGGCCGAAGCCGTGCAGGACGCCCTGCATCCGCTCGAGCTGGACGGGCACGCCGGCGGCGGCGAGGCGGTGGGCGAAGTCCTCGCCCTCGTCGCGCAGCGGGTCGTGGCTCGCCGTGAGGACGAGCGCACTCGGCAGGCCGGCAAGATCGGTCCAGCGCGCCGGCGCGACGTCGGGGGTCTCCGGGTCGGCGCCCTGCAGGTACTGCTCCCAGAACCACTCCATGGCCTCGCGGCTGAGCCCGTGGCCCTCGCCGAGGTCGCGATAGGAGTCGCTGTCCATCCGCGGATCGGTGACCGGGTTGAGCAGGACCTGGCGCTCGACGGGGGGCCCGCCGGAGTCGCGGGCGCGGCGCGCGACGACCGCCGCGAGGTTGCCGCCGGCGCTGTCGCCGCCGACCGCGAGTCGTCCGCTGCTCACGCCGTGGACCGTGGCGTCCTCGGCGAGCCAGCGCAGCGCGGCCCACGAGTCCTCGACCGCGGCGGGGAACGGGTGCTCCGGGGCGAGGCGGTAGTCGACGGTCGCCACCAGCCAACCGGTCGCGTTGGCGAGCGCGCGCGAGAACGAGTCGAAGGACTGCGCCGAGCCGATCACCCAGCCGCCGCCGTGGAGGTAGAGCAGCGCGCCGGCCGGCTCGTCGACCGCCGCGTAGCAGCGCACCTCGATCGGCCCGTCGGGACCGGGAACGAGCTCCTGCCACACGCGCGCGACGGGCTCCCCCGGCCCGCTGACGATCGGCGCCGAGCGCTCGTGGAACGCTCGGGCCTCGTCGACGCCCGCCTCGCGGGGCGCGGGCGCGTCGGCGTCGGTCTCCGCGAGGTAGCGCTCGATCTCCGGGCGCAGCGGCCCCGGGCCGGCCATCGCGACTAGAGGACGCTCTCGAGCCGCCGCTCGAGCGCCCCGGCGAGGACCTGTCGGACCGGCCCCTCCTCGAAGCGCTCGACGAGCGCCTCGAGGAAGCCCTCGATCACCAGCCGCCTCGCGGCCGCCTCGCGGACGCCGCGCGAGCGCAGGTAGAAGAGCTGCTCCGGGTCGATCTGGGCGATCGCCGCGGCGTGGGTGCAGCGGACGTCGTTGGCGAGGATCTCGAGGCCGGGAATCGCGTCGGCGTGCGCGCGCTTGGAGAGCAGCAGGTTGCGCGACTCCTGGAACGCGTCGGTCTTCTGCGCGCCCGGGTCGACCCGGATCATGCCGCGCCACACGGAGTTCGAGCGCTCGGCGAGGACGCCGCGGAACGCGAGGTCGGAGATCGTGTTGGGCGCCGCGTGCTCCTGCAGCGTGTCGAAGTCGAGGTGCTGGCGCGCGTGACTCGCGTAGGCGCCGGTGACCTTCGCCTCGGCCCCGGGACCGGCGAGCTTCGTCTCCATGAAAACCTTGCCGCGCGCGGCGCCGAAGCCGAGCGCGACCCAGTCGAGGACGCCGTCGCGCTCGACGACCGCGCGCTGGTGGCCGACGACCCAGCTCTTCTCCGAGAGGTCCTGACCGCCGACGTAGCGCAGCCGCGAGTTCTGGCCGACCACGAGCTCGACGACCGTGTTGAAGACGCCGTCGACGTCGTCGCCGACGGACACCGCCTGCTCCCAGACCTCGGCCTGGGCGCCGTCCTCGAGGACGACGAGCGTGCGCCAGTTGACGATGCCCTCGTCCTGGACGACCGAGAGGAGGATCGGCCGCTCGAGCGTGACGCCGGCGGGGACGTAGACGAACGCGCCGCCGACGAACCCGGCCTCGTTGCGCGCGACGAACGCGTCGGCGCCGTCGACGACGGTGCCGAAGTGGCGCTCGACGAGCTCGGGATGCTCGGCCGCGGCGTCGGAGAGCGAGAGCAGCACGACGCCTTCGGGGAGCTCGTCGTCGGCGCCGATGCGGATCGGGTTCACCAGGTCGCCGAACAGCGCCCGGTCGCCGGCGTCGTCGCCGGCCGCCGCGGGCGCGTAGGCGTCGAGGTCGAGCTTCGAGATGTCGGTGAACTCCCAGCCGACGACGCCCTTGAAGGCGGGCAGCGGAAGCGCCTCCACCAGCGACGCGGCGCGCTCCCGGCGCGCCGCCAACCACTTCGGCTGCGCGACCTCCGCGCTAGCCAATGGAGCCCTCCATCTGCAGCTCGATCAGGCGGTTCATCTCGACCGCGTACTCCATCGGGAGCTCCTTGGTGATGGGCTCGATGAAGCCGTTGACGATCAGCTTCGACGCCTCCTCCTCGGAGATGCCGTGGGACTGGAGGTAGAACAGCTGCTCCTCGCCGATCTTCGAGACCGTCGCCTCGTGGCCGACGTCGACGTCGTCCTCGTTGATGCGGATCGTCGGGTACGTGTCCGAGCGGGAGTCCTCGTCGAGCAGGAGCGCGTCGCACACGACCTTGGAGCGCGAGCGCTCGGCGCCCTTGGCGACCTCGAGCAGCCCGCGGTAGGAGCCGCGCCCGCCGTCCTTGGAGATCGACTTCGCGAAGATGTTCGAGGTCGTGTCGGGCGCGGCGTGGATGATCTTGCCCCCCGCATCCTGGTGCTGGCCCTTGCCCGCGAAGGCGATCGAGAGGATCTCGCCGTGGGCGCGCTCGCCGAGCAGGTAGACGCTCGGGTACTTCATCGTGAGCTTCGAGCCGAGGTTGCAGTCGACCCACTCGACCGTCGCGTCGGCGTAGGCGACGGCGCGCTTCGTGACCAGGTTGTAGACGTTCGTGGACCAGTTCTGCACGGTCGTGTAGCGGATGCGCGCGCCCGGCTTGGCGATCAGCTCGACGACCGCCGAGTGCAGCGAGTCGCTCGAGTAGATCGGGGCCGTGCAGCCCTCGACATAGTGCACGTAGGAGCCCTCGTCGGCGATGATCAGCGTCCGCTCGAACTGGCCCATGTTCTCCGTGTTGATGCGGAAGTAGGCCTGCAGCGGCATCTCGACCTCGACGCCCGGCGGCACGTAGACGAACGAGCCGCCCGACCACACCGCGGAGTTGAGCGCCGCCAGCTTGTTGTCGTTGGCGGGGATGATCGTCGCGAAGTACTCGCGCACGAGGTCCTCGTGCTCGCGCAGGCCGGAGTCCATGTCCATGAACACGACGCCCTGCTTCTCGAGGTCCTCGCGGATCTGGTGGTAGACGACCTCGGACTCGTACTGGGCGCCGACGCCGGAGAGGAACTTGCGCTCGGCCTCGGGGATGCCCAGCCGGTCGAACGTGTTCTTGATGTCCTCGGGGACGTCGTCCCAGGATCGCTCCGCCCGCTCGGAGGCGCGGACGAAGTAGTGGATGTTGTCGAAGTCGACCTCGGCGAGCATCGGCGAGCCCCAGGTGGGCATGGGGCGGGCGAGGAAGTGGTCGAGCGCCTTCAAGCGGAACTCGCGCATCCAGGCGGGCTCGTTCTTGTACTCGGAGATCTGCTCGACGAGCTTGCGCGTCAGCCCCTTCGGCGCCTTGAACAGATAGTTCTCGACGTCGTGGAAGCCGAACTTCTCCTTGTAGTCGGCATTGATCCCCTGAAGGGCATGCTGCTCGGCGATGACTTCGGGGGTGGCCATAAGCTCCGGTCGGACCTCCATGCTGGGTGTCGGTCTACAAGTCCGACCCGGCGGATCGGATTTCCCCTTGAGTGTAGCGAGGAGTGCGGTCTTTTCACTCGACGTCGACCTTCACGACGCCGTCCTCGACGCGCACCGGGAACGTGTCGACGGGCTCGTAGGCGGGCAGCGTCAGCGGCTTGCCCGTCCGCAGGTCGAACTCGGACCCGTGCCGGGGGCACTCGATCGCGCAGCGGTCCTGGTGGAGCTCGCCCTCGACGAGCGGCCCGTCGTCGTGCGAGCAGCGATCCTCGATCGCGTAGATCGTCCCGGCGCAGTTGAAGACGCCGATCTCCAGGTCGTCCCATTCGACCAGGCGCATCGCGCCCGGCGGCAGGTCGGCGAGGGGGCAGACGTCGATGGTCTCCACGGGCGGGCGAGTGTAGCGGGGCGCATCCGACCCCACGAGCAGGGAGAATGCGCCGATGCGCATCTCGGCCAAGGCGGAGTACGCCGTTCGCGCGGCTGTGGAACTGGCCGCCGCGGACGGTGAGAAGCCGCTCAAGGCGGCTCGGATCGCCGAGGCGCAGGAGATCCCGCTGCCGTTCCTCGAGAACCTCATGGGCGATCTGCGGCAGTCCGGCGTCGTGCGCTCCCACCGCGGGCCCGAGGGTGGCTTCGCGCTCGACCGGCCGGCGGCCGAGATCACGCTCGCCGACGTGATCCGCGCCGTCGACGGTCCGCTCGCGAGCATCCGCGGCGGCCGCCCCGAGGACACGAGCTACGGCGGCGCCGCCGAGCCTCTGACGCGGATCTGGATCGCGCTGCGCGCGAACCTGCGCGCGGTGCTCGAGGCGACGACGCTCGCGGACGTCGTCAGCGGCCGGCTGCCGGCGCCGGTGCAGTCGCTGGCGGACGACCCGGACGCCTGGCAACGTCGCTGACCACCCACACGATGTCGCCGGCGGCGAGCTCGAGCTCCTCCGCCCGCGGCCGGGAGAGCTCGACGGTCAGCGGCGTGCCGTCGTCGAGCACGAGCTCGACCCGCACGACGAAGCCGAGGTGGACGGTCCGCCGGACCATCCCCTCGGGCGCCCCGTCGACCGGCTCCGTGCGGAGCTCGATCTCGAAGGGCCGCACGAGCGAGTCGCCGATGCGGCTGACCGAGCCGAGGAAGCCCATCACGAAGTCGTTGGCGGGCCGGTCGTAGAGCTCGCGCGGCGTGCCCGCCTGCTCGATCCGCCCGTCGCGCATCACCACGATCCGGTCGGCGACCTCGAGCGCCTCCTCCTGGTCGTGGGTCACGAGGACGGTGGTCACGCCGGTGTCGTCGTGCAGCCGCCGGAGCCAGGCCCGGAGCTCGGCGCGCACGCCGGTGTCGAGCGCGCCGAACGGCTCGTCGAGCAGGAGCACGCGCGGCTCCACCGCGAGGGCCCGCGCGAGCGCCATCCGCTGACGCTGGCCGCCCGAGAGCTGGTCCGGGTAGCGCTCGTGCAGGCCGGCGAGCCCGACGAGCGTCAGGAGCTCGTTCACCCGCGCGCGGATCTCCGCCTTGGGCCGCCGGCGAATCGACAGCGCGAAGCCCACGTTGTCGCGCACCGTCATGTGGCGGAACGCGGCGTAGTGCTGGAAGACGAAGCCGAGCCCGCGGCGCCGCGCCGGCACGCCGGTGGCGTCCTCGCCCGCGATCAGCACGGTGCCCGCGTCGGGCGCCTCGAGCCCGGCGATGACGCGCAGCAGCGTCGACTTGCCGGAGCCGCTCGGGCCCAGCAGGGCGGTCAGGGAACCGTCGTCGACGGCGACGCTGACGTCGTCGAGCGCGACGAACTCCCCGAACCGCTTGGTCACGTCCCGGACCTCGATCGTCATCGGGTCTTCCTCCTGCCGGGTGAGAGCACCGTCATGGCCAGCAACACGAGGAGCGCGATCACCGCGAGGAACGCCGCGGCGACGTAGGCGCCCGTCTGGTCGAAGTTCTGGTAGCGCTGCTGTACGAGCAGCGGGAGCGTGATCGTCTGGCCGGCGATCCGGCCCGAGACGACGGAGACGGCGCCGAACTCGCCGAGCGCCCGCGCCGTGGTGAGGACGACGCCGTAGGCGAGCGCGGCGCGGATGCTCGGCAGCGTGATCCGCCAGAAGGCCTGGAGGCGGGAGGCGCCGAGCGTGGCGGCGGCCTGCTCCTGCTCGGTGCCGGCCTCGCGCAGCGCGGGCCCGACCTCGCGGGCGACGAAGGGGATCGAGACGAACACGGTGGCGATGATCATGCCCGGCATCGAGAAGACGATGCGGATGCCGTGGTCCGTGAGCCAGCCGCCGAACCATCCCTGCCGGCCATAGAGCAGGAGCAGCGCCAGGCCGACGACGACCGGCGAGACCGCGAACGGGAGGTCGACGAGCAGGTCGAGCACGTAGCGGATCCGCAGGCGCGTGCGCTCGAGCACGAGCGCCGCGATCAGCCCGAAGATCGTGTTGAGGACGACCGCGATCGCGGTGATCTCGACCGTGAGCTGGATCGCGTGCTGGGCGGCCGGCGTCGTCAGCGAGTTCCACACGCCGGTGAGCCCGGGCTTGAACGCGTGGATCAGGACGTAACCGACCGGGACGAGCACGAGCACCGCCATGTAGCCGAGCGCGAGCCCGCGGACGGTCAGCTTCGACGCGCGGCTATGCGCCATGGCGGCTGTGCCTCCAGTTGAGACCCCGCAGGAACAGCAGCACGAGCAGGGCGAGCAGCAGCAGCACGACCGAGACGGCGGCGGCGCTGTGCACGTCGTCGGACTCGATCTGCCCGAACACGAGGACGCTGGCGACCTGCGTCTTCAGCGGGATGTTGCCCGAGATGAGGACGATCGAGCCGAACTCCCCGACGGCCCGGGCGAACCCGAGCGCGGCGCCCGAGACGATCGCGGGCCGCAGCGCGGGCAGGACGACGCGGCGGAACGTCTGCCAGCCGGAGGCGCCGAGCGTCTGAGCGGCGTCCTCGGCCTCGCGGTCGAGGGCCGCGAGCACCGGCTGGACCGCGCGCACGACGAACGGCAGCGTCACGAACAGCAGCGCGAGCCCGACCGCCACGCGCGTGTAGGCGACGTCGATCCCCAGCGGCCCGGTGGGTCCGTAGAGCCCGAGCAGGATCAGGCCGGCGACGACGGTCGGCAGCGCGAACGGCAGGTCGACGACCGCGTTCAGCACCCGCTTCCCGGGGAACTCGTCCCGGACGAGCACCCAGGCGACGACCGTGCCGAAGACGACGTTGATCGCCGTGACGACGAGCGAGGCCCCGAGCGTGAGCTCGAGCGCCGACCTGGCGGCCGGGCTCGTGACCTCGTCCCAGAAGCGCGGCGTGACCGCCTTCGCCGCGACGGCGGCGAGCGGCAGCAGGACGAGCAGGCTCAGGTAGACCGTGGCGATGCCGAGCCCGAGCACGCCGACGCCCGGGCGCGGAAACGCCCGGGCGGGACGGCGGCGCAGCGGAAGGCTGAGCGGGTCAGCCGCCAGTGGAGACCCCCGCGGCCTGCTCGACCTTCGCGACCGATCCGGTCGCGGGATCGAAGAACTGCTTGTTCACGGTGCTCCAGCCGCCGAACTTCGCGATCGTGAAGAGGCCGGGCGGCGTCGGGAACGAGAACTCCTTGGCGATCGCCGGGACGATCGGCCGGTACCCGAGCTTCCCGAAGATGCGCTGCGCCGTCGGGCTCCGCGTGTACTGCACGAACGCCTTGGCCTGGGCCGGGTGGCTGGTCTTGCTGACGACCGCGATCGGGTTCTCGATCAGGATCGTGTTCTTGGGGATCACGTAGTCGACCTTGATCCCCTTCTGCTGAGCGCCGATCGCCTCGTTCTCGTAGGAGATGAGCACGTCGCCCTTGCCGCCGGCGAACGTGTTGAGGGCGTCGCGGCCGCTCTTGTCCTGCACCGCGACGTGCTTCGTGAACAGCGTCTTCAGGTAGGCGAGCGCCGCGGCCGGCGACTTTCCTGCCTGGATCTGAGCGCCGTAGGCGGCCATGATGTTCCACTTCGCCGAGCCCGACGTGAACGGGTTCGGGGTGATCACCTGGACGCCGGGCTTCACGAGATCGGCCCAGTCCTTGATGCCCTTCGGGTTGCCCTTGCGGACGACCAGGGCGACGACCGAGTCGGTGACGACGCCCTTGTAGGCGTCCTGGTTCCAGCTCGCGTCCACCAGTCCGGCCTTGACGAGCTTCGACACGTCGGGCGCGAGCGAGAACGCGACGACGTCGGCCGGCTGGCCGGCGAGCACCGCCCGGCTCTGATCGCCGGAGGCGCCGAAGGACTCGGAGAACGAGGTGCCCTTGCCGGCCGCCGTGGCTCCGAAGGCGGGGATGATCTTGTCGTACGCGGCCTGCGGCGTGGAGTAGGCCACGAGCGCGAGCTTGGTCGAGCCCGACCCCGAGGACGTGGATCCGGAGGCGGCGGTGGCGGACCCGCTGCTGTCCGACGACCCGCCGCACCCGGCCACGGCCAGGGCCGCGGCGGCTACGAGCGCGAGGAGCGCGGTGGTCTTCTGCACGGTCATGTCTCCTAAACCTGAATTTCCTGACTTGATTTAGGGACTTTATAGCGGATGTTGTCGATCGACGCTGTGGAGAAACCTGCCAAAGCGGCCAGGCCCGTAGGTCACCCACCGAGCGCGCGCAGCACGAACGGGCCCAGCGTCGTAGCGAACAGGCGCGTGAGGTGCGTCCCGTCCTTACGGACGAGGACCCCGCCGATCACGGCGGGGCAGAGGCGCGGGCTGCACATGTAGCGGGTGAGGTCGACCAGGCGCACGCGGCGATCGCCGGCGCCGCGCGCGGCGATCGCCGCGGGATCGGACGGCAGGTCGAGCGCGCGCGGCTGCGCGCAGTGGAAGCCGATCGCTTGGTGCGCGCGCATGAGCCGTGCGACGCACGCGGCCTGCGGCGCGACGATCCGCGGCGTGTCGCGGAGCACGACGATGCGACGGACGGTCGAGGGCAGCGCGTGCCAGGCCGCCCGGTAGCCGGAGACCGCGTCCCCCTCGAAGGTCGTGGCCGAGTGCTCGGAGACGATCACCGTGTGCACCTCGGGGTGGCGGCGGAACCACCGGCGCGTCGCCGCGTTCCAGCGCGCGCAGCTCGCGCTGAGCGCGGGCGTCACCAGTCGAGCATGGCTCTCGCTGAACGGGCAGCTCGCCCGCGTGATCGAGAGCCCGCGCCAGTGCCGAGCCTGGGCCACGACGTCGATCGCGCCGCGCCAGTGCTCGGCGTGGCTGTCCCCCACCAGCGCGACGGTGGCGCGCGCCTCCGCGGGCGCGGCCCCGAACGCGCACGGCCCGACGAGACCGACGCGCGCAAGCCGCGTGCACGGCGCGTTCGGCGTGACGAGCGCCTCCGAGGGAGTCGGCGTCACGCTCCGGCGCAGCTTCGGGTTCGAGCACGGGTGCGCGGCGTCGCGGGCGGCGGCGCCGAAGCACGCCGGCTCGGCGAGAACCACGGCCCGCGCCGACACGTCCCCCGCCTCGGGGAACCGGTCGGAGCTCGTCTGCACCCGCCACGCGAAGCGGCCGAGCGGCAGGCGGACGTCCAGCGGCGAGAACGAAGCGGCCAGCGAGCGCTCGTCGTCCCGGGACACGTCCGCCGTCACGGCCTCCTCCCCGCCCACGGCGCGTCCGCTCGGGTCCAGTCCGATCCGGCGCAGGACCGGCCGGCCGCCGTCGCCCCCGACGCACACCTCCGATCGCGGCCGGCGCGGGACGCCGTAGGAGAGCACGAGGCAGAGCGCGTGGGGGCCCGAGACGGAGAGCTGCCCGGGACGCCAGCCCTCGCGCGTCCGCACCCGGAGCTGCAGCTCGGTCCCCTGCTGCCCGAGCGTCGCGGAGGCCACGTCGAGCGGCCCCGCCCGGGCAATCGCCGGTGCGGCGAGAGTCAGCCCTATCAGGACCAGCCAGACTCGCACGCCGCGACGCTACCGGTCGGCCACGACGCTCAGCTGCCGAGCTGCACGAGCTGCTCCCACGTGCCGCGGTCGAAGAACGGCATCGGCGGGGGCTGCTCGGCACCCTGGATCGTCTGCTTGAACATCGAGCGGGGGGCGCGCCAGCTCGCGGGGTCGGCGGAGCCGTACTGCTTCGAGAGCGCCGCGAACGCGTTCGCCGCCGCGGTCCGCCAGCCGGCGGCCTTCAGGGTGCGGAGCGCGAAGGCCTGGCCGAGGGAGGCGTCGTAGACGTGGTCCGGGTTCGTCGAGCCGCCGCCGATCATCTTGCCCGCCTCCCCCAGCGGCGCGATCGCCAGCGCCTGCGCCGCGGTCTTGAACGCCTGCCACGTGGCGGCGCCGGGATCGAGCTTGCCGGCCGCGTCGGTGCGGTCGTAGCTGCCGTCCCACGCGAGGATCGTCTGCAGGACGACGGCGGCGGCGCCCGTCGCGCCCTTCAGGGCCCGCCGCAGCTGCGGCCCGGCGAGCGGTCGCTGCTGCGCCGTCGAGCCGGCCTCGTGGATCATCGCCTGCAGGCCGGCGAACGACGGGTTCCGCGCGAGGACCGCCGCGAGCCGGTCAAGCAGGTGGACCCGGAACCAGGTCCCGGCGACGCGCTCGGGTGCGGGGTCGTTGCCGGTCGTCCACCCCTGCGAGGGGATGTTGTTCCAGTTCGCGAGCCAGCCCTGCTTGGGATCGATCACGTGGGGCCGCCGGCGGACCGGCAGGAACCCGCCCCACTCGGCCTCGCCGGTCCCCGGATAGGGCAGGCGCTCGTCCCAGCGCCTTGGCTTGATCGGCAGCAGGCCGGGGTGCCAGTAGCCGATGTGGCCCTGGTCGTCGGCGGCCATCAGGTTCTCGTTCCACGTCAGGCCGGCGGTGGCGACGTCGACCCGGGCGACGCTCCCAGCCGCGTCGACCTGAGCGAGCCCGTTGATCGTCTCCGCCTCGCGCATCCACGTGGCGTACTTGCGCGCGTAGGCGACGTTCCCCGCCCGCGCCTGGACCGGGCCGTGGACCGTCCGGCACAGGCGTACCGTCTCGGTGCCCGAGTCGGTCGGGAGCTTGCCGCTCAGGAGATCGCTCGGCGGCGAGTGCCAGGTGAAGCGCTCGTTGCGGCAGTCCATCGTCCGGACCTTCCCCCTGAACATGTACTCCTCCGGATGGCCGGGTACCAGCTGCTCGGCGTAGAGGTGGTTCGTCTCGGTGAGGCCGCTCGTCACGCCCCAGGCGACGTGTGCGTTGTGCCCGATTGCGACGACCGGCGCTCCCGGGGCGGTGACCCCGCGGACGTCGAGGCCGGGCGCGTGGACCTCGATCTCGTAGAGCTCCTCGGGCGCCGAGAACCCCAGCTCGGGGCCGCTGAAGAGGAACGCCCGGTGGTGCGCGCGATCGCCGATGGCGACCATCGAGGAGTGCGCCGGCTGGGGCGTGCGCCCGTCGTCGCTCACTGCGGGGAGTGGGAGCTTGCTCACGAACGCGGAGGAGCGCCGCAGCGCCGCGCGTTCCTGCTTCGCGCTGCGCCCCGGCACCGACGGGAAGCTGCCGTTCGCGCGTGGGATCGTCGCGATCTGCCCCGGCGTGCGCAGCGGGAGGATCGTGTTCAGCGCCCGCGCGCCGCTCGCCTGGAGCGCGTGCGCGTTCGTGAGCTCGTCGCCGTCTCCGTTGGGCGTCGTGCGCGCCAGGTAGGCGCCGATCGCGCCCAGGTCCTCGAGCGTGAACGGCCGCACGGGAGTGCCGGTGGCGACGTACTCCGCGGGCTCGTCGAGCACGCTGCCCTGCACGTGGGCGACCCAGGCGTTGACGCCGTCGCGGTAGGCGGCGTAGCGCTGCTGCATCTCGGGCGGAAGCGCCGCCAGCATCGCGTGCACCTCGGGCGGCGTGTAGAAGTCGCGCCGGACCTCGATGTCCATCGCCAGGTTGCCGCGGCCGGTGATCTCCGCCAGATGGCCGGTGGTGGCGGCCCGGAACGCCTCGAGCTCGAACAGGCGGTCCTGGGCGGTGGCGTAGCCGGCCCCCCACCACGCGGCGTCGCTCGTCGTCCCGTAGACGGCCGGCACGCCGAACGCGTCGCGCACGATCCGCACGCCCACGCGCGGGTCCTCCTCAGTGCCGTGCTGTCCGAGCATCGCGTCCTTGCGCGAGAAGGCGATGAACGGGCTCTGCTGGTCGTAGAGGTGCGGCGAGCCCGTTCCCTGGAGCAGGCCGGTCAGCGAGACGAAGCCGCTCTCGCCCGGCGGGAGGATCGACTCGGCGCGGATGATCGCCCCCCGCGCGGGGGCGGCGAGCAGCAGGGCGAGCACGACGGCAGGGAGCATCCGGCGCATGGCGGCGGCATCGTACGCTGGGACGATGCTGCTGCGCGCTGATCGCCACGAAATCCTGTGCATCGGACAGCCGGCGCACGCCTGGGTCTCGGGCCAGCTGGCCCGGGCGTGGGGCAACGAGCGCTTCGGCCCCGTGGTGCCCCGGGAGGAGGTCTGCCTCGGCGCCGAGCAGCACGACGTCGGGATGGCGAGCGCCGACCTCGTGCCCACGCTCAATCCCGACACCGGCCTCCCGCGCTCGTTCGTCGAGTGGCCGCTGGCGGAGAAGCTCGCGATGTGGCGCCGCGCGCCCGACCTGCTGCTGCCGCAGAGCCGCTACGCCGCTCTACTGACCTCGCTGCACGGGCACGCGCTCTACGCCCGGGAGGACCCGGCGACGCGCGGCGCGGAGATCGACGCGTTCCTCGTCGCCGAGGAGGAGCGTCAGGCCGAGCTCCTCGCGTCGACGGGCGCCGATCCCCTGCGCGTCGCGCGCAACCAGCGCCTGCTCTGGACGTGGGACTCGCTCTCGCTCGCGCTCTGCCTCGACTGGGCGCCGCACACGCTGCGCGACGTACCCTCGGCGGGCGACCCGGTCGACGTCGACGTGGCGCCGGCCGGCGAGCGCCGCGTGGCGCTCCACCCGTGGCCGTTCGCGGCGAACGAGGTGTCCGTGCACACCGAGGGCCGCCTCCTCACCGGCCGCTTCGCCTCCGCGGACGAGCTCCGCTCGGCGTGGGCGGCGGCGCCGTGGGTGTCGCTCGAGATCGCGCTCGCGCCCGGCTGAGCGGCTACTTGGACGTCTTGCCGGGAACCGTCCCCGGCACGGTGATCGCATCCTTCTTGGCCTGGCCCGGCGGGACGGCCTTCGCAGGCTTCGGGAGCGCCGCGGGCGGGTTCCCCGGCGCCGGATGCGGCGGGTGCTGCGGGTGCGCCTTCGACCTGTGGCCCGTCGACTGGCGGCGGGCCCCGGCGACCGGCGTCGAGGTCGGGCGGCGGCTCGTCGTCGTCGACGACGACGTCGACGTCGTCGGCGCGACCGGAGTGCTCGTGCTCGCCGACGGATGCTGCTTCGCACCCGGTCGCTTGGCCCGCGCGCGGGTGATCAGCCGCCCGGCGCCGCGGCGCACGACCGACTCCGAGGCCACGGCGCTCACCGGACCGGACGACGCCGCGGAGGTCGAGGACGGCGCTCTCTGCGGCCCCGCTCGGACCGGCGACGCGGCCTCGACGGGCTTGGCGTGGCGATCGTGAGGCGCGACGGCGACGATCGTCGTGCCCACCGCGCCGCCGGTCACCGCGAGCGCCGCCAGTCCCTTGACGACCAGGCTCTTCGCCCCGCCGAGCGCGAACACGCCGAGCCCGCCCCCGCCCGCCGCCGCCCCGGTGCCCGTGACCGCCGCCATCGTCGCTGCCTTGAGGCCCGCGGTCGGGATCACCGGGAGGAGCACGCTGAGGTTGGCGCGCTGATGCTTGATCTGCTCGGCGTAGGCGCTGCAGCCGGGACAGGTCCGCAGATGACGGCGCAGATGCCCTCGCAGCAACGCGGGACCCCGGGCCGTCGCGATCTCCTCGCGGATGTCACCGCAGTCGAGCTCACGAGCGGTACGGCTCTGCATCAGCGCCGTCCTCGCCTGGAAGACGAGCGCGCCGACCTGAGCCGTCTGGCGGCCGAGGACGCCGGCGATCTCGGCCTGCGAGAGATCGCCGAGCTCGAACAGGACGATCGCCGCGCGCTGATCCTCCGGCAGGCTGGCGACGTCGCCGAGGAGCTCGCGCAGGTCCTGGCGTCGCTGCACGACGTCGGCGAGGCCTTCGGTGGCGACGGGCGCGATCTGGTCGAGGCCGATGCTCTCGCGGCGGGCGCGGAGCATCGAGAGGCAGCGGTTGCGGGCGATCGCGTACAGCCACGGGCGCAGCTGGATCTTCCGTGAGGAGGCGAGGAGGTCGCGATGGGCGGCGATGAAGGTGTGCTGCGAGGCATCCTCGGCGTCCTCCCGCGAGCCGAGCATGTGGCGGCAGAAGGCGAGGA
>JAOPZQ010000613.1 GCA_025964075.1 Solirubrobacterales bacterium
CGGGGCGCCGCCGTTCGGCGCGGCCACGCCCGCGAACGCCGGCCCGATGACCCTGACGTCGAAGCGCCGGCCGGACACCTCGACCGTGTAGGCCTGCTCGACCGTCGGCTCCTCCTCGTCCTCGGGAGGGGCGGCCGGCTTGTCGAACGCGAGCTGCTTCAGCCACTTGCGGTCCTCGACCAGGTCGCGGCACGTCTCCGCGTTCGCCCACTGCTCGGTCGCGAGCAGTGCGGTGTGGAACGGGATGAGCGTCTTCAGCTCGGTGATCTCGTACTCGCCGAGCGCCCGGAGCATGCGCCGGGTGGCCTGCTCGCGGTCGACGTCCCAGACGATCAGCTTGGCCACCATCGGGTCGTACATCGGCGTGATCTCGGACCCGGGGCCGACGCCGGAGTCGACGCGCACGCCGGGCCCCGCGGGCTCGCGGTAGGAGCCGATCCGGCCGGGCGCGGGCGCGAAGTTCTTCGACGCGTCCTCGGCGTTGATCCGGCACTCGATCGCGTGCCCGCGAAGCTCGACCTCGTCCTGCGTCACCGACAGCTTCTCGCCCGCGGCCGCGCGAATGCCCTCCTTGACGATGTCGATGCCGGTCGTCATCTCGGTCACGCAGTGCTCGACCTGGACGCGGGTGTTCATCTCGAGGAAGAAGTACTCGCCGTCCTGGAGCAGGCCCTCGATGGTCCCCGCCCCGACGTAGTCGACGGCCGCAGCGGCGTCGGTCGCGATCTTGCCGATCTTGGCCCGGAGCTCCTCGTCCACCGCCGGCGCCGGCGACTCCTCGATCAGCTTCTGGTGACGGCGCTGCACCGAGCAGTCGCGTTCGCCGAGATGGATGACGCTCCCGTGCGTGTCGGCGAGCACCTGGACCTCGACGTGGCGCGGGTCGGGCAGGTAGCGCTCCAGGTAGACCGTCGCGTCGCCGAAGAACTTCTCGCCCTCACGGGCCGCGCCCTCGAACGCCTCCTGGAGCTTCGACTCCTCGAGCGCGACGCGGAAGCCCTTGCCGCCACCGCCGCCCGCGGCCTTGACGGCGACCGGGTAGCCGATCGTCGCGTCGATCACCTTGCGTGCGGCTTCGAGGTCCGGGACCGGCTCGGTCGTGCCGGGCACGATCGGCACGCCGGCCTTCTGCATCAGCTCCCGGGCCGCCGTCTTCGAGCCCATCGCGTCGATCGCCGACGCCGGCGGGCCGATGAACGTGAGCCCCGCCTCCTCGCACGCGCGCGCGAAGGCCGCGTTCTCGGCGAGGAAGCCGTAGCCCGGGTGGACCGCCTGGGCGCCCGACCGCCTCGCGACGTCGATGATCTTGTCGATCGCCAGGTAGCTCTCCGAGGCAGGGCCCGGACCGACGAGGAACGCCTCGTCGGCGCGCTGGACGTGGAGGGCGTCGCGGTCGAGCTCCGAGTACACGGCGACCGTCGCGATGCCCATCTCCTCGCAGGCACGGATGACACGGACCGCGATCTCGCCGCGGTTGGCGATCAGGATCTTCTCGAACATGGGGCGGCGGAAACTCTACTCAGGCGCCGATCAGCCCCGCGCCCACGGTGTCGTTCGTCGTCTCGTCGATGAGGATGAACGAGCCCGTCGTCCGGTTCTCGGCGTATGGATCGACGGCGAGCGGCGTGCTGACTCGCAGGTGCACGCGGCCGAGCTCGTTCATCGCGAGCTCGCCCGGCAGCGGCTCGCGCTCGAGCGTGACGACGTCGAGGCGATCCTCGATGCGGTCGACCACCGCCTTCACCGTGCGCGTCGTGTGCTTGAGGAGGTAGCGGCCGCGCTCGCGGAGCGGCGCCTCGGCCATCCAGCACACGGTCGCCTCGAGCTCCCGCGTCACCGCGGGCGGGTCGGCGGGATGGGTCACGAGCTCGCCGCGCGCGACGTCGAGGTCGTCCTCGAACCGGAGCGTCACCGACATCGGCGGCCGCGCGACCGCGAGTGGCCCGGACTCGGTCTCCACCGCCGCGAGCCGGGTGGTGCGGCCTGAGGGCAGGAGCAGGACGTCGTCGCCGGGGCGAAGCTCGCCCCCGGCCACCTGGCCGGCGTAGCCGCGGTAGTCGCCGTCGGGGGGGCGGATCACCCACTGCACGGGGAACCGCGCGGCGGCGCCGCCCTCGCGCGGGGCGACCGGCACGCTCTCGAGGTGGTCGAGCAGCGCCGGCCCCTCGTACCACGGGGCCGCGTCGGACTGCCCGACGACGTTGTCGCCGTGGAGGGCGGAGATCGGGATGAACGTGATCTCGGGTGTTCCCAGCCGGCGCGACCAGTCGCAGAAGTCGACGACGACCGCGTCGAACACGTCCTCGGACCAGCCGACGAGGTCCATCTTGTTGACGGCGACCACGAGGTGCGGGATGCCGAGGAGCGTCGCGATGACGGCGTGCCGGCGCGACTGCTCGACGACGCCGTTGCGCGCGTCGACGAGGATGACCGCGAGGTCGGCCGTCGACGCTCCGGTGACCATGTTGCGCGTGTACTGCTCGTGCCCCGGCGTGTCGGCGATGATGAACCGGCGCCGCGCGGTGGCGAAGTAGCGGTAGGCGACGTCGATCGTGATGCCCTGCTCGCGCTCGGCGCGCAGGCCGTCGACGAGCAGCGAGAGGTCGAGCGTGCCCTCGCCGTGGCGCCGGACGCTCGCCTGCTCGACGTGCTCGAGCTGGTCGGCGAGCACCTGCTTCGAGTCGTACAGGAGCCGCCCGATCAGGGTCGACTTGCCGTCGTCCACCGAGCCGGCGGTGGCGAAGCGAAGCAGCTCGGCGGTGTCCTCGCGCACGACGGTCAGCATAGGCGGAGGCCTAGTGTCTCGATTCGGTATCGGGACACTAAAAATAGCCTTCGCGCTTGCGGTCCTCCATCGCGGCCTCGGTGACGCGATCGTCGGCGCGCGTCTCGCCGCGCTCCGTGATCTGCGTGGCCGCGATCTCGGCGACGACGGCGTCGAGCGACGTCGCCGCCGAGCGGACGGCGCCGGTGCAGGTCATGTCGCCGACGGTGCGGTAGCGCACCGAGGCGGTGAACGGCGCCTCGCCGTCGATCAGCTGCACCCAGGGCGACGTCGCGTAGAGCATCCCGTCGCGGGCGAAGACCTCGCGCTCGTGCGCGAAGTAGATGTGCGGGACCTCGAGCTCCTCGCGCGCGATGTACTCCCATACGTCGAGCTCGGTCCAGTTCGAGAGCGGGAAGACGCGCACGTGCTCGCCGCGCCGGACGCGGCCGTTGTAGAGCGACCACAGCTCGGGGCGCTGGGCGCGCGGCTCCCACTGGCCGAAGTCGTCGCGGAAGGAGAAGATCCGCTCCTTCGCCCGGGCGCGCTCCTCGTCGCGGCGGGCGCCGCCGAACGCGGCGTCGAAGCCGTGCTCCTCGATCGCGTCGAGGAGCGTGACGGTCTGCAGACGGTTGCGCGAGGCCCGCGGCCCGGTCTCCTCGGCGGCGCGGCCGGCGTCGATCGAGGACTGGACCGAGGCGACGATCAGTCGCTCGCCGAGCTCCGCCACCCGGCGGTCGCGGAACTCCAGGACCTCCGGGAAGTTGTGGCCCGTGTCGACGTGCATCACCGGGAACGGGAAGCGCCCGGGGCGGAACGCCTTCTCGGCGAGCCGCAGCAGCACGATCGAGTCCTTGCCGCCGCTGAACAGGAGCACCGGGCGCTCGAGCTCGGCGGCGACCTCGCGCATCACGTGGATCGCCTCGGACTCGAGCGCGTCGAGATGGGTGAAGGTCGCACTCACGGACAGCCTCCGCTCGCTATCCGTGCTCGCCTTTTGGAGGCTCCGTGAGTCATCCAGGCTCATCTCAGACCACGTGTATCCCACATTCGGTCTTGTCACTCTCCGCCCAGCGTCCCTCGCGGCCGCTGCCGGGCAGCGTGCACGGCGTGCAGCCGATCGACGCGTACCCGCGGTCGTGCAGCGGATGGTAGGGGAGTTCGTGCGCGTGGATGTAGCGCCAGACGTCCTTCTCGGTCCAGTCGGCGAGCGGGTTGACCTTCCACATGTCGTGCTTCTCGTCGCGCTCGAGCTTCGTGGCGGCCGCGCGGGTCGGCGCCTGCTCGCGGCGGAGGCCCGTCACCCAAGCGTCGAGGTCGGCGAGCGCGGCGTCGAGCGCCGCGACCTTGCGCTCGCCGCAGCAGCGCTCGGCCGTCCACGCCACGCCGTCGGGGCTGAGCGCCTCGAAGGACTCGACCTCGACGCCGAATCGCTCCTCGAAGGCCCGCCACGTCGCGAGCGTCTCGGGGAAGAGCACGCCCGTGTCGATCGTGAACACCC
>JAOPZQ010000667.1 GCA_025964075.1 Solirubrobacterales bacterium
CGCGCCGGGCTGGATGACGAGCCACGCCCCCGCGACGACCGTGCCCGCGTCCTCGACGACCCACGCGTCGCGCCGGACGTCGAACCCGGGGAGCTGCCACGCCCGCGCGATGTCGGTGAGCATGAGCCAGGGCCGCCCGATGTCCTCCGTGTCGGCCGCCCGCGCCACGGCGCACACCGCGTCTACGTCCGCGTGCGTCGCCGCCCGCAGCACGTGACCCCCCGGCACGCCCACCGGCGCTATGCCGGCGTGTGGGCGGCCCGCGCGGCGCCGATCAGGTCGACCACCGCGCGCTCGTCGCCGGCGCGGAGCAGCTCGATCGGATCGGGGTCGCCGCCCACGATGCCCTCGAAGAACGCCTTGCGGTCCTGGTAGGTCGGGAGCGTGCCCTTGGCCCACCCCCGCGCGTCGTTGAGCAGCACCGCGAGGCGCGCGTACTCCTCGCCGAACAGCTCGCTCACCTCGCGCTTCATGCGCTTCGCCAGCGCCGGCGAGGCTCCGGCGGTGGAGATGGCGATCGCCAGGGGGCCCGTGCGCACGATCGCCGGGAGGATGAAGTTGCACAGCGGCGGGACGTCGACGACGTTCACGAGCATCGCCCGGCGCTCGGCGTCCTCGTAGACGCCGATGTTGACCTCGGAGTCGTTCGTGGCGGCGATGACCATGAACCGGCCCTCGAGGTCGGCCGGCTCGTACGCGCGCTGCTCCCAGCGGATCGAGCCCTCGGCCGCGAGCTCCCGCAGCGCGGGCTCGGCGTCGGGGGCGACCAGCGTCACGTCGCCGTCGCAGACGAGCAGGCCCTCGACCTTCTCGAGCCCGATCTCCCCGCCGCCGACGACGAGGCACGAGCGGCCCTTGAGCCGCAGGCACGCGATGTAGAACGGCGTGTCGAGCATGTCGCGCACGCAGCTCTGGTCGCAGATGCCGCGGCGCAGCTGGCACACGCACTCCTTGCCGGCGTAGGCCTGTGCGGGCATGCCCTACAGCGTAGTGCGCCTAACCGGTCTCGGGCACCGGCCGCGGCGAGGGCTCGACGCGCAGGAGCCGCGCGGCCGGCCGCGGCAGGACCCAGTTCCAGCGCCCGAACAGCGACACGACCGCCGGCACGAGCAGCGCCCGGATGATCGTGGCGTCGATCAGGATCCCCGCGGCGAGGCCCGTAGCGAGCACCTTGACGTCGGTGTCCGGCCCCGAGCCGAGCGCCGCGAAGGCGAGGAACAGGATCAGCGCCGCGCTCGTGACCAGGCGGCCGGTCCGGCCGATGCCGCGCACGACGGCCTCGTCGGTCGAGCCGGTCGCGTCGTACTCCTCCCGCATCCGGGCGAGGATGAACACCTCGTAGTCCATCGACAGGCCGAACAGGAACGCGAACACGATCAGCGGGATCCACGAGCTCACCGCCCCGGTGGCCTGGATGCCCCAGATCGCGTTCGACCCGTGGCCCTCCTGCCAGATGAGGGTCATCACGCCCCAGGCGGCCGCGACGCTGATCACGTTCAGCACGATCGCCTTGAGCGGCAGCAGAAGCGATCGGAACGCGCGCGCGAGCAGGGCGAACGTGAAGATCGCGATCAGCGCGATCATCAGCGGGAAGTTGCCGTAGACGGCGGAGATGAAGTCGTGGTTCGACGCCGGCTGACCGCCGACGCGCACGTCGGGCCCGATCCCATGCGCGGCGTTCTGCACCTTGCCGACGAGATCGCGCCCTGCCTGCGAGGAGCCGTCGGCGACCGAGAACGCCTCGACCAGCGAAGTGCCGTTGCGACGCCACGACGCGTCGGTCGGCGCGACCGCGCCGTGGATGCCGTCGACGGCGCCGACCGCGCTCGCCACCTTCTCCGGTGAGGCGCCGCGCACGAGGATCTCGTGGGGCAGGAGCCCGCCCGAGCCGATCCCCGCGCGTTCGAGCGCCACGAGGCCGTCCTTCGCGTCGCCCTTCTTCGCGATCGTGTTCACGTCCGCGATCCCCGGATGCAGGTTCGTGGCCGCGATGACGAGCGCCCCGAGGACGACCAGCGCGCCCGCCGCGGCGATCCAGCGGTGGTGGACGATGCCCTGCGCCCAGCGCGTCCAGTTGCGCGACGCCTTGTCGTCGGTCCGCTTGTGCGGCCAGTCGAGCCGCGAGCCGACCGAGTGCATGACGACGGGCAGGAGCGTCAGCGCCACGAGCACCGAGACGAGGGGGATCACCATGCCGCCGTAGCCCATGCTCCGCAGGAACGGCAGCGGCAGCACGACCAGTGCGAGCAGCCCGATCCCCACCGTCGTGCCGCTGAACACGACCGCGCGGCCGGCGGTGCTCATCGCGCGCACGATCGCCTCGTCCCCCTCGTAGCCGTGGGCGCGCTCCTCGCGCCAGCGCACGACCACGATGAGGGAGTAGTCGATGGCCACCCCGAGCCCGATCAGCGCGATCAGGAACTGCACGATCGGCGAGATGCCCGTGACCGTCGTCAGGCCGTAGACGACGAGGAAGCTCGTCATGATCGCGGGGATCGCCATGAGCAGGGGGACGATCGCCAGGAACGACGCGAACACGAAGATGAGGACGAGCAGCGCCCCGAAGCCGCCGACGAGCGCCTCGACGAGCACGCCGGGGCCGTTGCCGCCGCCGCTCTGGGCCGCGAGAGCCTCGTAGCCGGTGAGGTGAACCGGCGCGCCGCCGACGGTCGCGCCGCGGAGCGCAGCCCGTAGATCCTTCTCAGCCTGCTTGTTCCCGCCGAAGCTCTGGCTGCGGTCGGCCGGCGGGTAGGCGACCGCGAACGCCGTGCGCCCGTCCTTCGATACGAACGCCCGGTTGCCGGTGGATCCGTAGCCGGCCACGCGGACGCCCGGGATGGCGGCCTTCGCCTTCTGCTCGAGCGCGGTCAGCTCCTGCTTGACCGCCGGGTCGGTCGCGGTCTTCCCCGCCGGAAGCGTCACGACCGGGAGGAGCGCCGCGGTGTCGGCGCCCGTGTCGCCGTAGAGCTTGGCGATGTCGGAGTTCGTCACCCAGCCCTCGCGCCCCGGAACGGAGAACTTCTGGTTCATGGCCTTGGTGGCGCTGCCGACGGTCGCGATGCCGACGACCGTGAGCACGATCCAGGCGGCCACGACGAGGCGGCGATGAGCGAGAACCCAGCGGGTCAGTCTTTCCATGGGCGGTTTGTATCAGGGACCACTGCCGACGACTTCTTCGTTCCTGCTCTATGTCGGCGCGCCGTCAGGCCACGCGGGCGAGCACGGCGCGGGCGCGGGCGGCGAGCGCCTCGAGCAGCAGCGTGCCGAGGCCTTCGCCGGCGAGGCGCTCGTCGATCACGAGCGTGTCGACGTCGCCTTCGAGATCGAGCGCGCCGAAGCCCACGAGGGTCTCGGTGCCGTTCAGCGGGGCGGTCGCGCAGAGGACGACGCGGCGGCGCGGATCGGCGCGGACGAGGTGCGCGACCTCGACCTCGCTCGCCGACTGCCCGTGGTCGGCGAGCAGACCCCGCATGGCTGGAGCGTCGGCGTGGTGGGCCAGGCGCAGGCGCACGCGCGGGCCGCCGGGAAGCGGATAGGAGCGTGCGAGCAGAGCGCCTGGATCGATCGCCATGCCCCACATCATGACGAACGGGTGTTCGCGCTCCGTAAAGGAGCCGTGAGCCTACCTTTGGCTCCCGCCGGCGCGCCGCCGGGCCTCCCGGATGCGCTCGAGCCGGTCCGCGAGGTCGCGCTCGGCCTGGTCGGGCTCGTAGAAGCGCGTCCCCTCGACGCCCTCGGGCAGCAGCTCCTGGGCGGAGAAGTGGTCGGCGTGGGAGTGCGGCGAGTCGTACCCAACGCCGCGGCCGGTCCGGGCGGCGGCGAGCGGGTACCCGGAGGAGCGCAGGTAGGCCGGCGGGGCCTGGGCCCCGTGGTCGCGGATCCAGCCGCGCGCCGCGCCGACGGCGCGCTTGGCGGCGTCGGACTTCGGCGCCAGCGACAGGTAGATCGCGGCCTGGGCGAGGGCGAACTGGCATTCGGGCATGCCCACGTGCTCGACGGCGTACGCCGCGCCGACCGCGACCTGGAGCGCCTGCGGGTCGGCGTTCCCGATGTCCTCGGAGGCGAGCACGACCATGCGCCGCACGATGAACCGCGGGTCCTCCCCGCCCTCGAGCATGATCGCCAGGTAGTAGAGCGACGCGTCCGGGTCCGAGCCGCGGGTCGCCTTGATCCACGCCGAGATCGTGTCGTAGTGCTGGTCGGCGGCCTTGTCGTAGCGGAGCGCGCGGCGCTGGAGCGCGTCCTCGGCGACCTCGAGCGTGACCTCCTCGGCGGTGTCGCACGCGAGCTCGAGCGCCGAGAGCGCCGTGCGGGCGTCCCCGCCGGCGCGGTCGGCGAGGAAGGCCAGCGCCTCGTCGCTCACCCGCGCGGCGCCGCACTCGCCGCGGTCGAGCGCGCGGCGCAGCAGCGTGGCGACGTCCTCGGCGCTCAGCTCGTGGAGCTCGTAGACCTGCGTCCGCGAGATCAGCGCCGCGTTCACCTCGAAGTACGGGTTCTCCGTCGTGGCGCCGATCAGGGTCACCAGCCCCTCCTCGACCGCGGGAAGCAGCGCGTCCTGCTGGGCCTTGTTGAAGCGGTGGATCTCGTCGAGGAAGAAGACCGTCGACTGCCCCGCACGCCTCCGCTCCCGCGCCCGGGCGATGACCTCGCGCACCTGCGGCGAGCCCGCCTGCACGGCCGAGAGCTCCTCGAACGCGGCGCCGGAGCGGCGGGCGACGATCCGGGCGAGCGTCGTCTTCCCGGCGCCCGGCGGGCCGTACAGGATCATCGAGTGCGGATGGCCCTCCTCGATCGCCGTCCGGAGCGCGCTGCCCGGTCCGAGGAGGTGCTCCTGGCCGACGACGTCGTCGAGCTCCAGGGGCCGCATCCGCGCCGCCAACGGCGCCCCCGGGGGGGCCGCCTCCTCGCGGCGCGGCTCCTCGGGCGGCTCGAAGAGCGTGTCCATCCCGATGAGTATGGGCGTTAGGGCCGCTGGAGCTCGCGCTCGAGGCGCTCGAGCGCGGCTACCCGCACGCTCGTCGGCGGGTGCGTCGCGACGACTGCGCCCCAGCGCTTCGGTGGCCGCGCGACCGCGAACAGCGGTTGCAGGGCCGCGAGCGCGCGGAGGTCCTTCTCCGGCATCGCGGCGGCGTCGCGGTCGAGCTTCAGCAGCGCCGAGGCGAGCGCCGCGGGCCGACCCGTGATGAGCGCGGCGGTGTGGTCGGCGGTGAGCTCGCGCTGGCGGCTGAGCGCGCGGAGCAGCAACCACGAGACCGCGAAGCACGCGAGCGAGGCGCCGAACACGGCGAGGCGCAGCGCCCAGTGCCCGAACCGCCAGCCGAACTTCACGACGATGGCGGCGACCGCCGCGAAGAAGCCGGCGATCGTCATCAGGAAGGCGTCCCGGTTGATGACGTGCGCGAGCTCGTGGGCCAGGATCGCCTCGACCTCGGCGGGCGTCAGCTGGTCGAGCAGGCGATCGGTCACGCAGACGGTCATCCGCCCCCGGGAGCCGCCGATCGCGAACGCGTTCGCGGTGGCCAGCGACGAGACGGCGAGGCGCGGCACCGGCACGTCGGCGTGCATGCACAGGCGCGCGAGCGCCGCGTGGAGGCCGGGGCGGTCCTGCGGGGCGAGCTCGTGCGCCTTCGCCGTCGCCATCGCCCAGTGCTGGGCGGTGAGGAACTGGAAGGCGGCGACGCCGCCGACGAGGATCGCGGTGAGGATCGGGCCCAGGCCGACGAGCACGAGCGCCGCCACGAACGCGGCGTAGACGACGGCGAGAAGGCCCATCGTCGCCAGCATGCGGACGTGTAGCCCGCGGTCGGGTGCGAACTGCCCGCGGCGCACGGACCGATCGTACCGCGCGGCGTCAGTGGGGCAATGGGCCTCCGGCCAGGCCGACGATCGCGCCGGCGACGCCGGCCGCCACGAGCACCGGAACGATGCCACGGCGCAGGAGGAGGAGCGCGGCGGCGGCGGCGACGAGCACGAGCACCTGCCAGGTCTCGGACAGCGCCCCGGCGAGCGGGATCGCGGCGCCGAGGATCGCGCCGATCGCCGCGGGGCCGGCGCCGCCGAGGAAGGCCTGCGCGCCGGCGTTCCTCCTCAGCGCCTCGAAGCGACCCCTCAGGGCGAGGACGAACGCGAACGACGGCGCGAACGCGACCGCGGCGGCGAGCAGCCCGCCGCCGACGCCGTGCGCGGCGTAGCCGACGGCGGCGACCGTCTGGGTCAGCGGCCCCGGCGTCACCTGGCCGAGGGCCACCGCGGCGGTGAACCTCTCCGTCGTCAGCCAGTGGTAGTGG
>JAOPZQ010000683.1 GCA_025964075.1 Solirubrobacterales bacterium
CAACGCCGCCGCCGACCTGCGCCGTTGCGTGGATGCCCTGACCCGCAACACGACCTGGCCGGCCGAGCTGGTCCTCATCGACGACGCCAGCACCGACCCCGGCGTCTTCGACGTGCTGGCCGACCTCGCCGGCCGGCCCGCGGTCCGGATCCTGCGCAACTCGACCAACCTCGGCTTCACCGCGACCGTCAACCGCGGGCTGCGCGCCACCACCGGCGACGTCGTCGTCCTGAACTCCGACACGGAGGTCGGCCCGCGCTGGCTCGAGCGCCTGCGCGCGGCGACCTACCGCGACCCGCGCATCGGCAGCGCGACCGCCGGGAGCGACAACGCCGGCGCGTTCTCACTGCCCGTCATCGGCGAGCGCAACGCCGTGCCGCTGCACCTGAGCGTCGACGACGCCGCGCGCCTCGTCGCCCAGGCCGTCGGCGACCGCCCGGCACCGACGCCGACGGCCAACGGCTTCTGCATGTACCTGCGCCGCGCGATGCTCGACGACGTCGGCCTGCTCGACGAGGCCGCCTTCCCGCGCGGCTACGGCGAGGAGAACGACCTCAGCCTGCGCGCGTCGCGCCGCGGTTGGACTCACGTCGTCGACCCCGGGATCTACGTCCACCATGCGCGCGAGGCGAGCTTCGGCGCCGAGAAGGCCGCCCTCGGGAAGGCCGGGCGCGCGGTCCTGAACGAGCGCTACCCCGAGTACACGCCGGCCGTGCGCGAGTTCGTCGCCGACCCGGTGATGGCCGACGCCCGGCGGCGAGTCGCCGAAGCGTTCGCGGCTGCCACGTCGCCGCTGCCGCGCGCGCTGTTCGTCATCCACGAGGGCGGCGGCGGAACGCCCGTCGGCAACTTCGAGCTGATGCACGGCCTCGCCGGCCGCTACGAGTGCCTGCTGTTGACCTGCGATCGCGGCCGTGTGCGCCTGGATCGCATCGACGACGGGGAGCGCGTCCCGCTGGGCTCCTGGGAGCTCCACACCCCGACGCGCGTCCTGGACTTCACGCGCGGCGACTACCGGGCGATCGCCGAGCGCGTCCTGCGCGAGCACGCGATCGACCTCGTGCACGTGCGCCACCTGTTCAAGCACACGTTCGACCTGCCGGTCGTCGCGGCGCGGCTGGGCATCCCCGTCGTCTTCTCGTTCCACGACTTCTACTTCGCATGCCCCACCGTGCACCTGCTCGACGACACCGGCACCTACTGCGCGGCACGCTGCACCGCCGGCGACGGCGCCTGCCACGTGCCGCCCGCCGGCCTGGACGGGCTGCCGCATCTGAAGCACGCCTTCGTGCACCAGTGGCGCGAGGAGGTCACCGCGATGCTCGCCGGCGTCGACGCGTTCGTCACGACCAGCGAGCACGTCCGCGCGGTGCATCGCGACGCGCTCCCCGCGATCGGCGAGCGCCCCTTCGCGGTCATTCCGCACGGCCGCACGCTGACCCAGGCCCATGGCCTCAACGTCGCGCCGAAGCCCGGAGGCGTGGTGCGAGTGCTCGTCCTCGCGAACATGGAGGCCCACAAGGGCGGCGACTACCTGCGCGAGATCAAGCGCCACGCCGGCGCGCGCCTGGAGCTGCACTTCCTCGGCGACACGCCTGAGCGCTACGCGGACCTCGGCGTCGTCCACGGCCGCTACCGCCCCGAGGAGCTCCACGACCGCGTCGCCGCGATCACGCCGGCGCTGGTCGGTCTGTTCTCGATCGTGGCCGAGACCTTCTCGCACGCCCTGACCGAGGCGTGGGCGCTCGGCGTCCCGGTCGTCGCCACCGACCTCGGCGCCTTCGGCGAGCGCCTGCGCGCCCACGAAGGCGGCTGGCTGATCCCTCCCGACGACTCCGCCGAGGCCGCCCGTCGAATCCTGACCATCGCCGACGACCCCACGTCCTACCGCGTGCAGGCGTGGAAGGCCGACCTGCGCGGCGTCCCCACCGTTGCCGAGATGACCGACACGTACGCCACCGTCTACACCGAGACGCTCGCGCGGCGCCGCTCGCTCGCCGCGCCCGATGCCCCGTCGCCGCTGCGCCTGACCGCCATCGTCGGCGGCGAGGATGGGCGGTACCCCGGCTCCACGTACGTTCGGATCGTCCGGCCCCTGCGCCATCCCTCGGTCACCGGCGAGATCACCACCCGCATTCGCTACGCGTCCGACGGCCCGATCCCCGACGACGCCCAGGCCGTCCTGATCCAGCGCACCGCGATTCCTCCGGAGAACCTGCTGGCGTTCCTTGACGAGATCGACGCCCGCGGCCTGCCGCTGATCGTCGACCTCGACGACCACCTGCTGCTCAAGGCCGAGGACGAGCATTACGGCCCGCATCAGACCGCGATCCGCGCGCTGCTGGAGACCGCCGCCGTGGTAACCGTCTCGACGCCCGCACTCGCCGAGGCGGTGCGCGGCCACACCGCGCGCGTGGAGATCGTTCCCAACGCGATCGACGAGCGCCTGTTCCTCTCCGGGCTGACCGAGCCGCCGGCCGGCGTCCCGCCCGCGCCCGGGGAGCCCATCCGCCTGGTCTACATAGGCTCGACCACCCACAGTCAGGATCTCGCGCTCCTGCGACCGGTGATGGAGGAGCTCCATCAGCGCGCCCCCGGCCGCTTCGTCCTCGAGGTCGTCGGCGTCCAGCGCCCCGACGAGGACGACGAGGACCCGTGGTTCGACCGCCTAGTAATACCGGACGACACCAAGCCCTACCCCCGCTTCGTCCCGTGGCTGCGCGAGCATCGTCACCGCTGGCACGTAGCGCTGGCCCCGCTGGCCGACACCGAGTTCAACCACTACAAGAGCGACCTGAAGTGGCTGGAGTACACGGCGCTCGGCCTGCCGGTGGTGGCCTCTGCGCTGGAGCCCTACCGGTCGATCGAGGACGGGGTGACGGGCCGGCTCGTGGGCACGGAGCCGGAGGCGTGGGCTGAAGCCATCACGGCGATGATCGACGATCCCGACACCGCGCGGCGCCTGGCCGGGAGGGCCGCCGGGGTCCTTGCGCAACGGACGATCGGCACGCAGGGCCTATCAGCCGCCGGTGCGATCGCCTCGCTCCGACGCCTCCAGAGCGGTGCCCGACTCTAGGCGAGTAGCGCGTCGACGTCGGCGACGGTCGTGCGCCAGTCGAGTTCGCGGGCGCGCGCCCTGGCTCCCGCGCGCAGCTGCGAGCGCACACCAGCGTCGCGACCGCGCTCGATTCGCCGCCAGGCAGCTACCGCCGCTGCCGACGACGTCCTCGTAGCGCAATACGGCCGAGCGCGGGAGCAGGTCGGCGTAGCGGC
>JAOPZQ010000691.1 GCA_025964075.1 Solirubrobacterales bacterium
TTCGCTCGCAGCTCGCACAGGAGGCGCCCTTTCGCCCCGCCGCCGACGCACACCACCTCGCTCGGCGCGTGACCCGCCCCGGCGATCGCCTCGATCACGTCGCGCAGCGCGAGCGCGTTGCCCTCGAGCAGGGCGCGGGCGAGGTGCGCCCGGCCATGCGCGGCGGTCATCCCGAACCAGCCGGCCCGAGCGCTGGCGTTCCACTCGGGCGCCATCGCGCCCGCCAGCGCGGGGACCCACGAGACCCCCTCGGCGCCCGGAGGCGCGTTCTCGGCCAACTGGTTGAGCAGCTCGTAGACGTCGGCCCCGGTCGCCGCGGCGCGCGCCGCCTCCGGGCCGCCGAGCTCGTCGCGAAACCAGCGGTATGCGCCGCCGGACAGCCAGCCCGGGTTCTCGAGCAGCCAGGTGTCCGGGTCGGCGTGGGGATGCAGCTCGACGACGCCCGTCGGATCGTGCGCCGGCTCGCCGACGACCGCGCATACCGGCTCGGCGGTGCCCATCACGTCGCACACGACCCCCGGCTCCACCACCCCGGCGCCGAGCGTCGCGGCCATCTCGTCGCCGGCCCCGAGCACGACGAGGGTCCCGGGCCCGAGGCCGGTCGCGTCGCGCAGCCACTCGCGCACCTCACCGAGCGCCGCGTCGGCGCGCCACACGGGCGCCAGCCGCGCCGGATCGACGTCGAACGCCGCGCACGCCTCGGGGGACCAGTCGCGGGCGCGCGGGTCGAGGACGCCGGTGGACGACGCGTTGGAGGGATCGACGGCGAGCGTCCCGGTCGCGCGCCAGGCCACCCACGAGCCCGGGCAGGTGAACGTCGCGGCTGCGCGGAAGACCTCCGGCTCGTGGCGCGCCAGCCAGGCGATCTTCGGCGCGACGTGGCCCGCGTCGAGGTTGCATCCCGTCAGCTGGCGCAGCCGCTCAGGATCGGTCCGCTCGGCCACGTCGGAGCACACGTCGCCGGCGCGGCGGTCGCACCAGATCAGCGCCGGGTGCAGCGGCGTCCCGTCGGCGTCAGCCGCGACCATCCCGTCGAGCTGCGAGCCGAAGGACAGCGCGACGATCTCGCGGCCGGCGGTCGCCGCCCGGATCTCGGCGAGCGTGCGGACGAGCGCCGCCATCCACTCGGCCGGATCCTGCTCGGCCCAGCCGGGGCGGGGGTAGCTGAGCGCGTGCGGCGCGTAGCTGGTCGCGACGAGGGTCCCGTCCGGCTCCAGCGCCTGCGCGCAGGTCCCCTGCGAGCCGACGTCGACGCCGACGACGAGCGGTGGGCTCAGCGCTCCTCCTCGCCGGGCCCGCGCCGCAGCAGCGTGAACGCGAAGGCGTCGGCCAGGTGATGCTCGCGCGAGACCAGCACGGCGACCCCGTCGGCGGTGCGGTCGACCTGGTCGATCGTGAGCAGCAGCGTGCCGGTGGGGACGCCCAGGCGCCGGGCGATCTCGCCGTCGGCGTTGCCGGGCGTGAGCCGCGCGACGCCGTGGTCGACCGCCATCCCGCGCGCGGCGAGCGCGTCGTAGATCGAGCCCTTGCTGATCTCCGGCAGCTCCTCGGGGGCCAGGTGCTCGATGCGGCACCAGTCGGTCGCCTCGACGACGCGGCGGCCGTTCGCGGTGCGCACGCGGCCCAGCCAGCTCACGGGGTCCCCCTCGGCGAGGCCGAACGCATCGGCGACCGCGGGCGGCGCTCCGACCACGCCCGAGCGCTGCTCGACCGTGCCCGGACGCGCGCCGGAGGACGCGATCAGCGACGAGACGCCGAAGTTGCGCCCGAGGTCGTTCGGCAGCGCGGGCCGATGCGTCACGTACGTGCCCGAGCCGCGCCGACGCTGCACGTAGCCCTCCTCCTCGAGCATCGCAATCGCCGAGCGCATCGAGGACCGCGACACGGTGCTCAGCCGGGCCAGCTCGGGCTCGGAGGGCATCCGCTCGCCCGGCCCCCACTCGCCGGAGCGGATCCGCGCCCGCAGCTCCTGGGCGAGGCTGTGGCGCAGGGACCGGGTGATGGTCACCTCCGCGAGGCGTCCGGGCTCGCGTTCCGATGCCGACTCTCGGCATCCGGCCCCGCGTAACCGCTCGGCTCCGCGTCGCTCACGGCGCCACGACGACCTTCAGCGCCTCCCCCGCGCGGATCCGGGGAAACGCGTCCGGCGCCTCGTCGAGCTCGATGATGTCCGAGACCACGGAGCGCAGGCCGCCCGCATCCTTGGCCAGCATGTCGAGCGCGCGCACCTGGTCGCGGTGACGGGACGCATAGGAGCCGTGGACCTGGACCTCGCGGTAGTGCAGCACGTTGGACGGGAACTGGATGTGGGTCGTGCCCTTCGGCAGTCCGCCGAAGAACAGGACGCGCCCGCGCGGCGCGGCCATGTCCATCGCCTCCTGCTGGGCAACGTCGCTCGAGCACGCGACGATCACCACGTCGGCGCCGAACCCGGCCGTCGCCGCCATCACCGCCGCCCGCCCGTCCTGGTCGGAGCTGTCCACGTACGCCATGCGCTCGTCGTCGAGGATCGCATGCGCCAGCTCCAACCGGCGCGCGGCGGTCTCGAGCAGCAGCACCTGGCCCGCCCCCTGCAGTCGCGCGAGCGCGGCGTGCGCGGTGCCGACCGGCCCGGCGCCGATCACGACCACGGCGTCGTCGAGCCCGATCGCGATGTCCTTGTGACCGCAGATGACGTCCGAGAGTGGATCGGCGAAGGTGGCGTGGGCGGGCGAGAGGCCGTCCGGGATCCGGAACAGGTTCTTCAGCGCGATGTTGGGGATCGCGACCTGGTCGGCGTAGGCGCCGGGATGGTCGAAGCCCATCAGCTCGCCGCCCAGGCAGAGGTTCTCCGCGCCGCCGCGGCACATGTGGCAGTGGCCGCACCACAGCGTCGAGATGCAATGGACGGCGTCGCCGAGCGCGATGCCCGCCCCCGCGAGCTCCTCCTCGGCGCGCGGGCCGACCTCGACGACCTCGCCGGAGATCTCATGGCCGAGCACCCACGGCGCCTCGATCCGCCGGTCGCCGTTGTAGAAGGAGCGCACGTCGGTGCCGCAGATCCCGCACGCCTGCACCTGCAGCAGAACGCCGTCCTCGGGGCACTCCGCGTCCGGCGCGGTGCCGACCTCCATGCTCCCGGGCCCCTTCCAGATCGCCGCGCGCACCGCTCTCCTCCTTCGATTCGCCCGCTGGTAGCGTACCAGTTGTCCGACAACTTAGCCCCGGGTCAGGTGTCCGAATGATCGAGTTCATCTTCATGCTCACGCGCGACGACGTCACTCTCCCGGACGCCCGCGCGGTGTACGCACAGATCGCCGACACGGGGGTGCGGCACGTCGGCTGCAAGGACGTCGGGCTGCCGGCCGACGAGCTGTCCGCGCTGATGGAAGACATCCGGTCGAGCGGTCACGAGAGCTATCTCGAGGTCGTCTCGGAGACCGAGGAGGCGACGCTGGCCTCCGCCCGCGCCGCGGCCGAGATCGGGCCGGACCACCTGATCGGAGGCACGCTGATCGAGCCGGTGCAGGAGATCCTCGCGGGCACGGGCGTGCGGTTCTGGCCCTACGTCGGGCGGATCGTCGGCCACCCCTGCCTGCTGCGCGGTGGGGTCGACGAGATCGTCGCCGACACCGAGCGCGCCGCGTCGCTCGGCGTGGACGGGATCAACCTGCTGGCCTACCGGTACGACGGCGACGTCGAGGCGCTGGTCCGCGCCGTCGTCGGCGCGACGGACCTGCCGGTGATCTGCGCGGGGTCCGTCGACTCGGTCGAGCGCATCCGCGCGCTGGAGCGCTGCGGCGCCTGGGGCTTCACGATCGGAACCGCCGCGCTCGACGGCGCGCTCGTCGATGGCGCGCCCTTGAGCGGGCAGCTGGAGGCGGCGCTCGACGCCGCCGCGTCAGTCAATCGTGGCGCCTAAGGCGTGACGCCCTCGTCGATCATCCGGCCGATCGTGTCGAACTTCGGGCGGTCGCGGCGCTTGAGCGCCACGGCGTAGGCGAGCGCGGCGATGACCACGATCCCCGCGATCGGACCGATCAAGTCGACATAGCTGATCGTCCCGGCCAGGACGCTGATGTTCTTGAACAGCAGGTAGATCGCGAAGACCTGGCCGACGATCGCGACGATCGGGCACACGACGACGACCCAGACGGAGTCCGTCTGCTTGTGCCGGCGGTGCCAGACGATCACGGCCAGCGCGCAGGCGGCCTGGATGGCGAGGATCCACACGACGCCCTGGACGGCCATCATCGTGTAGATGCGCACGTACGCCGTGTTGTAGGCGTCCGCGTAGCTGAAGCCCGAGCCGATTCCCCACGCCAGGATGAGCGCGAGGCAGACCACGGTCTGGACGATGCTCGCGACGTACGGGGACCTGTGCGTCGGGTGCGTCTTGCCCAGCGCCCGGGGCAGGATCCCCTCCCGGCCCATCGCGTAGCCGTAGCGCATGGCGACGTTGTGGAAGGCCAGCGCGCACGCGAAGGAGCCGGTGAGGATCAGCACCTGCATGACCGTCGCGAGCCAGTGCGAGCCGAAGTGGCGCATCGCGATGAAGAACGGGCCGGCCGGGTCCTGCGCGGCCTTGACGAGGGTCTTCTCCGGGAACGCCGACACGAAGGCCAGCGACGTGATCACGTAGCCGACCCCGAGGCCGATGACCGAGTACAGCGTCGCGCGCGGGATGATGTGCTTGGGATTGCGCGACTCCTCGGCGTAGTTGGGAACGGCCTCGAACCCGACCCAGGACCAGAACGCCAGGAACAGGCCGACGCCCGCGGCGAGGCCGACCCCCGGGCTGGCCAGCTTGAACGGGTTGAGGCCCTTGAACGCGACGCCGTCCGAGCTGCCGCCGTTCCCGAAGACGACGATGTCGAAGATGGTCAGGATGATGATCTCGCCGATCAGGGCGAAGCCGAGGACGCGGACGGACAGCTCGACGTCGAAGTAGCAGAGCACGCTGATGACGAGGGCGGCGATCAGCGCGAAGACGATCCACGGGACGTGCCAGCCGAACCACGAGTTGAAGTTCGTCGCCGCGAAGTAGGCGAACCCGCCGAGCAGCGAGAGCTCGAACAGCGAGTAGGCGAGCGCCCCGGCGATGCCGGTCGCGAGCCCGAACTCACGACCGAGGCCGTGCGAGATGAACGTGTAGAAGCCGCCGGCCGCGCGGATCTTGCGGGCCATCGCGACGTA
>JAOPZQ010000028.1 GCA_025964075.1 Solirubrobacterales bacterium
AAGTGGACGCCGGCCTCCAGCAGCTCGCGGATGCCTACCTGAGCCACTGCGATGCTCCCTTGAGTTGTTTTGAGTTGCTGTCCCGGACGGCGGCGGCGTGGACCCGACGCTCGTTGCGTCGGGCAGGGTCACGTGCCTGAACCGCTCGGGGTCGGGTTACGGGTTCCTACGTATTCTAGACGCTGCCGAGCCGTCGCCCCGGCCCGCGATCGTGGCGCGAAACCGCTCTACGTCGTATGAGCAAGTTTTCCGGTGCAGCGTCGTTTGTTCAGTCAGCGAGCCTGCTGCCCTTCCCTACTGTCGGCGTGGGCTCGCAGCGAACCGGCCTCCCTTCCCCTACCTCCGGTGGCCCGGTTCGCGTGGCTCGCAGCGGGGCGGCTTTGGACGGGCCGCCCCGCTGCAATTATCTGGCTACCGTCGCTAGGCGATCAGCCGCTGATGCGGGCCAGCCGGTCGGTGCCGTGCGAGGAAGGCGTCTCGAGGCGGGACCATGCGTAGAGCCACAGCGCGGATCGATGGTCCTCGTCCATCGGCGCCGCCCGCACAAGCTCCGCATCGATGGTTTCGAGCGAGTCGCCCGCGTCGGTGCGCTTGTCGATCGCGCGTAGCAGAAAGCCGACTGAGTCCGTCCCCACGGTAGTCACGGCGCTGATGTTACGCGGAAATCGCGGCGTGTCCGTGAAACTTTTGTGAGATGTGAGGACCGGTGCCCAGGCGCTCGCGTTCCCGGACAGCCGGCCCCCCGCGCACCCTTCCAGGTTCGGTGCTCGCCGCCTATCGAACATTCGTGGAGGCGCGCGCGAGAGCGGCCTCCAGGTCGGCGGGCAGCGGTGACGAGATGTCGATGGCCGTTCCCGTCACGGGATGGGTGAACGCGAGGCGGGCGGCGTGGAGGAACTGGCGCTCGAGACCGTAGGCGCCGGCGGCGCCGTACTCCGGGTCGCCGGCGACGGGAAGGCCGATCGCGGCGAAGTGCACGCGGATCTGGTGGGTGCGGCCGGTCTCGAGCGTCACCCGGAGGACGCTCGCCTCGGGGAGCGCCCGCTCGAGCGCGAAGTGCGTGCGCGCCTCGCGCGGCTCGTCGGTGTCCGTGGAGATCCGAGTGCGGAGCTGACGGTCCCGGCCGATCGGCGCGTCGATCGTCCCGGTGCGGGATTCGGGACGCCCGAGCACGAGCGCGAGGTACTCCCGCCGGACGTCACGGGCGGCGATCTGGGCCTTGAGCGCGTCGTGGACGGCCTCCGAGCGCGCGACGACGAGCAGCCCGGAGGTCCCGCGATCGAGCCGATGGACGATCCCGGCGCGCTCGGGCTCGCCGCCGGCGGCGCGATCGCTCAGCGCCTGGGCGAGCGTGCCGCTCGGGCGCCCGCGGCCGGGATGCACGACGACGCCGGCGGGCTTGTCCACCACCAGCAGGTGGTCGTCCTCGTAGGCGACGGCGAACTCCGCGGGCTCGGTGGCCTCCTCGTCCTCCTCGGGCGCCTCCTCCCACTCGACGAGCTCTCCGGCGCGGACGGCGTGCGCCTTGCGGGCGACCGCTCCGTCGACCCGCACGCGACCCTCGGCGATCGCCCGTGCCGCGCGCGCCCGCGAGCCCAGCGGTCCGGCCAGAAAGGCGTCGAGCCGCGCGCCGGCGTCGTCCGCGTCAACGCGCAGGCGCATCGGCCCCGTGCCGCCGCTTGGGACCTTCGAGCACCCAGAGGAGCGTCAGCACGCCGATCGTGATCGCCATGTCCGCGACGTTGAACGCGTCCCAGTGCGGCAGCTTGATGAAGTCGGTGACGGCGCCGTCGCGGATGCGGTCGATGACGTTGCCGAGCGCGCCGCCGATCAGCAGACCCGTGGCGAGCCAGAGCCCCGAGCGCCGGGGATGCAGGAGGAAGTAGGCGACGAGCGCCGCGAGCGCCACCGACGTGAGCGCCGGCACGATCCACCCGCCCCCCGAGAAGAAGCCGAACGCGACGCCCTTGTTGCGCACGTGGACCAGCGTGACCGCCGGGAAGACGCTGTTCGACGCGCCCTCGTCGATGCCGTGCCGCACGAGCGCCTTCGTCACCTGGTCGAGCGCGACGACCGCGGCCAGCACGAGGCCGGCGCGCCCCCACGCGCGCCCCACGACATGTGGCCGGCTCATCCTCGAACCAGGTTCGCGACGAGCGTCGTGACGACCTGGAGCACGATGATGCCCACGATCGGGCTGAGGTCGAACGGCCCGATCGCCGGGATGAAGCGCCGGAAGATCCGCAGGTAGGGCTCGCTCACGTCCCGCAGGAAGGACAGGATCGCATCGGACCAGCGGCTGTAGGGGATGCGTCCGCCGAGCGTGAACACCCAGCTCGAGAGGATGTAGGCGAAGATCAGGATCGTGTAGACGAGGCCGAGCGCCTGGATGTAGTCCCCGAGGTCGCTCCGGGTGAGGGCGAGAACCAGGCTCATCGCGACCCTCCGTGCACCACGGCCTGGGCGGCCGCGTCGAAGGCGGCGCGGACGCCGCGATCCTCGAGCGCCGCGAGCCCGCGGGCCGTCGAGCCGCCCGGCGACGTCACCTCGCGCCGCAGGCCCAGCGTGTCCCCTCGGCGGACGTCGAGCAGCGCCGCCGTGCCGGCGAGGTTGCCGACGGCGAGCCGCGACGCCGTCGTCGCGTCCAGCCCCGTGCGCACGCCGGCCTCGACCTGGGCCTCGGCCACGAGGGCGACGAACGCGGTGCCGCAGCCGGAGATCGCCATGGCGGCATCGACCAGCGGGTCCTTGACCGGGACGACGTCGCCGAGCCGGGCGAACAGGGCGACGACGTCGCGCTCGAGGTCGGGGTCGGCCTCGGTGGCGGCGGCGCCCCCGTAGACGACGACTCCCCGGCGCACCTCGACGGGCAGGTTCGGGACGAAGCGCAGGACGGGCGTGCCGGGGTACGCGGCCGCCACCGCGGCCACGGGCGTCGAGCCGAGGACCGACGCGACGGCCCTGACGCGCCCGCCGATCTCGGCCGCGACCGACTCGAGGCCGGCCGGCTTGTGGCAGAGGACGACGAGGTCCGCGCGCTCCGCTACCTCGGCGTTCGACGAGAGCGCCTCGCCGCCCACCTCGGCGACGAGCGCGGCCGCGCGGCCCGAGCCGCCGTCGCTGCAGAGCACGGGCTCACCCCAGCCGCGAGCGAGGGCTCGCGCCATGTTCCCAGCTCCGACGAGGCCGATCTTCACGCGGGGAAGGCTACCTGTGGGCGCCCCCGCTGCCCTTACGACTGGTTGAAGAAGCCCTTCTCGATCAGCGCGGCGCGCTGCTCGGCGGAGACCTCGACGTTGCGCGGCGTGAGCAGGAACACCTTGTCGGCGATCCGCTGCATGCCGCCGTCCAGTGCGTAGGTGAGGCCGCTCGAGAAGTCGATCAGGCGCTTGGCGAGGTCCGTCTCGGACGACTGCAGGTTGAGGATGACCGGGATCGCGTCCTTGAACTTGTCGGCGACGTCCTGGGCATCGTTGAAGCTCTTCGGCACTACGAGATGCACGCGGACCTCCCCGCTGCGTCCGTTGGTCCGGCCGCCATCGCCACCGCCGACGGGCCGCAGGACGGTCGTCCGGCGGTCGGCCGGCTCGTCGGCGAAGATGTCGTCGATCTCGTCGCGCCGACGGCGGCTCCCGAGCCGGCGGACGTTGGGCCGCTCGCGGTAGCGATCCTCGAGCTCAGCCTCGGGCTGGGGTTCGGGGTCGTCCTCGTACGCCTCGTTGTCGACGGCGAGGCCGAAGTACACAAGAGTCTTGTGCCAGGAATCGCGAAGGGCCATGGCGTAGGGAGGTTCAAGGTGCAGGGCGGAATCCCTGCATCCCGCAAGGGTACCGCGGTTCAGCGGTAGAGCCGGGAACCCACCCGCACGATCGTCGCGCCCTCCTCGACCGCCACCCCGAAATCCTGGGTGGTGCCCATCGAGAGATGCCGCAGGTCGTGCTCGCCCGCCAGCTCGCGCAGTGCCGCGAAATGCGGCCGGGAGGCCTCGGGGTCGGCCGCGAACGGCGGCATCGTCATCAGGCCGACGACCGTGACCGGACAGCGCGCGAGGAACCCGGGGAGGTCGGCCGGGGCGACGCCGCTCTTCGACTCCTCTCCCGCGACGTTGACCTCGACGAGGATCTCGGTCTCCGGCGTGCCGTGCCGGCCGAGCTGCTGAAGCGCGGAGTCGCTGGCCACCGAGTGGATGTAGCGGACGAGCGGGAGGACCTGGGCGACCTTGCGGCTCTGGAGGTGGCCGATGAAGTCCCAGGTGAAGCGGCCCGGGCAGGTCGACGCCTTCGCCTCGAGGTCCTGGGCGCGGTTCTCCCCCAGCAGCGCGACGCCCGCCTCCGCGAGCACCGGCAGCTCCTCGAGCGCCACGTACTTGACGGCGGCGAGGATCTCGACCTCCTCGGGGTCGCGGCCGGCGCGGCCGGCGGCCGCGGCGATCTCCGCGCGCACCTCGGCGAGGCTCGCCGCCACCCGCTCGGCGCGCAGCCCCGTGATCAGGTCCGCCATGCCATCCCCGCCTGGCGGCCGGTCACGCCGCCGTCGCGCCGGTGGGAGAAGAACAGCTCCTCGCCGGCGCACATCGTGCACAGGCCGATGTCGTGGACCTCCGCGACGCCCGCCGCCTCGAGCCGCCGGCGCGCGGCGAGCTTGAGGTCGACGTTCCCGCCGACCGACGCGCCCAGCGCCTCGTGCACCTCCGGCCCCGCCTCGTAGCAGCACGGTCCGGCCCCGGGGCCGATCGCGGCCGCGACCGATCCGGTGGCCCCGAGCTCCCGCACGGCGCCCACGCCCTCCTCGACGATGCCCGCGGCCAGGCCCCG
>JAOPZQ010000032.1 GCA_025964075.1 Solirubrobacterales bacterium
CACGTCGCCGGATCGGCCGCCGAATCCTCGGAAATACCACCAGTATTCCCTTCGGCTTCGCCGACCGCCCGGCTCGGTCCACGACCACCCCGGACGCACCGTCCTGTTTTTCAGGACCCTCCTAGGCGGGCGACTCGCCGAAGACCTCGCCCAGCTTGTCGAGCATCTGCTGCTCGTTCTCGCTCACGCGCTCGGCGTGGAAGCCGAGGAACCCGCCCTCCTTGGCGGCGAGGGCGGCGCGCTGCGCGGCGCTCTTCAGCCAATCGCGGAACTGGTTGGCCTCCTCGGGCGTGGTCTTCTCGACGAGCAGCGCGTTGACGGCGCGGAGCTCGTCCAGGATCTGCTGCGGCGCGTCGGCGCCCTTGGGCTTGAACCCGGCCATCGGGTTCTCGCGGTGGCGCGCCTTCTCGGCGAAGTCCTGGGCGAGCGCCTGGACGAACTCGCCGTGCGCGCCGCTCTTCGCCTCCTCGAGGACGGTCTTGATGGCCGCGCTCGACTCCTTGATGAGCTCGATCGGACCACCCGGATCGGCGAACGAGATCGCCATGCCGGCAACGAGCGGCGCCCGCTCGAGACGCGCCCACTCCTCTTCGGTGAAATCCGCCTTGGTCGTCATGACGCCGACGGTAGCGCGTCGTCGGATCTCGAGCCGTCGGGCGCGGTTTCCCGGCCTACTTGCCGGTGGTGCGGTGCATCGCGGCGCGGGAGTGACCAGGGCGACCGCCCGCCACGCCGGCGCCCCCGCGGGCGCCGCCGCGGTTCGGCGTCGGCGTGCGCCGGATGAGCAGATTGAGCGCGCGATCGTTCGGCCCTTCGTCCTCGCGCTCGCTCAGCGTCCGGGGATGGACCGTGCGGAAGATGGGTCCGCGCTTGCCCTCGACCAGGGCGACGACGACCTTCGTGCGGCTCGGCGTGTCGAACACGATCCCGTCGAGCGCCGGGCCCGACTCGGGAGTGACCTTGACGAGGTCGCCTGGACCGATGGTCTCCATGGGTGCAGGTTACCGCCGAGCGCCACGGCCCCCCTCCTCGGGGGCCGTGGCACGGGCGTCCGGCTCAGCCGACCGGCAACGTCTTCGTGTGCTCGATCTGGACCGCCTGGAGCGCGCCGGGGTCGAGCCCCAGGAGCTTCAGGATCGTCGGCGCGATCTGCGTCGTCTCGACGGGGTCGCCCTCGACCTGGTGGCGGCCGACCGGCACGCCGGAGACGACGAGCGGCACGTTCCGGTCCTGCGGGTTGGCGCCGCCGTGCTCGGCGATCTTGCCGTGGCCGCCCGTGTAGACGACGCCGTACTGCGAGATCCCGAACAGGTCGGGCACCCGGGGATCGCCGGGCGCGACCCCGAAGTAGCGCGCCGCCGCCCGCCCGGCGAAGACCTTTGCCAGGCCCGAGCTCGTGTAGGGCTTCGGGTTGCCGTCGATGTCGTTGCCGGTGCCCGAGTGGCTGAGCAGGAACTCCCTGGCGAACCGGGTCGCGCGCCGGGAGCGATCGTTCAGCCACATGACCACGCCGTCGTCGTCGATCGAGAACGCGACGAGCGGGGCGGCGCCCGGATGGTTGGCGCTCCACGCCGCGTTCAGGGCGTCGACGATGGGTCCGTCCGGGATGCGCGTCAGCGCCGAGGGCGTCTGCGGCGACTGACCGTGCTTGGCCGAGAGGATGATCGCGGTGCTGTTCTCGAGATGCTGCGCCTTGATGGCCGCGACCATGTCGCCCACCCGGGCGTCGACGTAGTCGAGCGCGCGGGTGAGGAGCGGGCCCGGCGTGACGCCGTCCGCCAGGTAGCCGCCGGCCAGGCCGTTCGAGGTGGGCAGCTTCTGCGCCGTCGAGATGGTCTGGAAGTTCATCCCGAAGATCGCCGGCGTGCCCACCGCGGCTGTGCCGCTGTGGTCGAGGCCCTTGATCTCGTTGATGACCGCCTGCACCTTGTAGCTGTCGTACTGCTGGGTCAGCAGGTTGTCCTGCGTCCAGTCCTTGCTCGAGCCGGTGGTGGGCGCGTCGCTGTTGATCTCCGGCGTGAACAGATCCTGGATCCCGGCGCCCGACGGCCCGTTGAGGACGTCGGAGGCCGGATGCTTGTCCGAACACGCGGTCCGCAGGCCCGCGCCGCGCGCGACCTCGAAGATCGTGTTCACCTTCAGGTAGGAGTGCGGGTAGACCGGCTTGCACGTCGCCGGGTTGACCGGCAGCTGGGCCGGATCGAGCAGGCTCGCCCCGTTGCCGGTCAGGCTGAGGATGCTGTTCGGCAGGCCGGCGAGGCCCTGGCCGGCGTCGAGCGAGTGCTGGTTCTTGTCGGCCTGCTCGAAGTACGTGACCTCGGCGCCGGGCTTCGCGCCGACGCAGTTCGTAGTGCCGGCGGGGAGCAGCGCGTGGTTGAAGGAGTCGTCGTAGTAGACGCCGGTGCTCGACGGGTTCCCGCCGGTCACCTGAGCGACCATGCCGGGGAACGAGTCCGACGGCACGGGCGTCTGGGCGCGGGTGAACTCGACGCCGCTGCCGGTCAGCTCAGCGAGCGCCGAGGTCGGGTGCTGGTGGACGTAGTAGTCGAGATCTGACTGGTGCAGGCCGTCGACCGAGAGCAGGAGGACGTGCTGCGCCGGCGCCGGGGGCCGGTGGCGGTGGGCCGATGCGGCCGAGCCGACGGTGAGCACGGCGATCAGGCCGGCGACGCCGGCGCCGCCGGCCACGCGTGACCAGAGGTGACGGGGACGAGCTGCCATGTTGGGTCCCTTCGCGATCGGGGAGAGATTGGGGGGCGCGCGCAAGCCTTCCTCGCCGGGCTCGCGGCGTCGTTACCGAGACGTGACCGGCGCGTTAGGGGCAGACTTGCGCCCGTGAATCTCAGCGGCGTCTTCATCACCGAGCTCGAGCCGGCGACCGGCGGCGTGCCGCTCGCGGTCAAGGACCTGTTCGACACCGCAGGCGTACGGACGACGTACGGCTCGTCGATCTTCGCGGAGCACGTCCCGACGGTGACCGCGGAGGCGGTGGCGCGGCTCGAGGCGGCGGGCTACGTCGCCGTCGGCAAGACGAACCTGCACGAGTTCGCCTACGGGATCACGTCCGATAACGAGCACTTCGCCCGTGTGCCGAATCCGCTGGCGGCCGACCGGATCGCCGGCGGCTCCAGCGGTGGCAGCGCGGCGGCGCTCGCCGCCGGCCTCGCCGACGCCGCGCTCGGGACCGACTCGGGCGGGTCGATCAGGATCCCCGCAGCGTGCTGCGGCATCACCGGGTTCAAGCCGACTTGGGGCCTCGTCTCGCTCGGCGGCTGCTTCCCGCTCGCGCCGAGCTTCGACCACGCCGGCCCGATGGCGCGCGACGTCGACGGCTGCGTGCGGATGATGGAGGCGCTCGTCCCGGGGTTCGCGGCGCCCGCGGTCGGCGCACTCGACGACGTCCGGGTCGGCGTCGCGTGGACGGAGCTCGCCGACCCCCTCGTGCGCGAGCAGGTC
>JAOPZQ010000034.1 GCA_025964075.1 Solirubrobacterales bacterium
CACGTCGCCGGATCGGCCGCCGAATCCTCGGAAATACCACCAGTATTCCCTTCGGCTTCGCCGACCGCCCGGCTCGGTCCACGACCACCCCGGACGCACCGTCCTGTTTTTCAGGACCCTCCTAGCGGCTGGCGCTTCGAAAAACGACGCCTGGAGGGAGGTGGGTTCGGGCGTCAACCGGGCGCCAGGCGGCCGATCCACGCCTTCGAGGCGTCGTTGTCGGACCTGCCGGGCGGCCTAAGCCGCTGCCCCCTCCAGCACCACCCGTGCCATCAGCCCCGGGTCGTCATACGTCGCGATGTGGCCGCATCCCGGCATGAGCACCAGCCGCGCTCCCCTGACCTCGCGCTCCGCCCGCGGCGCCTGGCGCTTCGTCAGCAGCAGCCGGTCCTTCGTGCCCCAGGCGAGCGTGACCGGCACCGATACCGCGTCGCCGTCGGAGAACCGGCCCGCCGTCAGAGCCTTGAGCGTGCGGGGGAAGTCCGACGCCGCGACGGCGCGGAGCGAAGCCGCCGCCTCGCTCGCCGGCACCCTGGACGGGTGGGCGCAGGTCTGGCTGAGAAGCGCAATCCGGGCGGGGGTCATCGCGGCGACCGTGTCGGACACCGGCGCGAGCGCCCGCGCCACGCCGTAGGTCGCCACCAGCGACCCGCGACCGTACGCGCCCTCCCATCCCTCCCAGAACCCCGCCGGGGAGCACGGGATCGCCGCGCGGACGCTCTCGCGCTTCGCGAGCTCCAGGGCGACCCAGCCGCCCATCGAGATCCCGGCGACCGCCGGCCGCTCGAGCCCGTGCGTACGCGCGAAGGCCTCGATCGCGTCGGCGTGGGCGGCCGGATCCGGATTCACGCGGTCCTCGAACCGCGGCGAGTCGCCGAAGCCCGGGGAGTCGATGGCCCAGACCTCGTGGCGCGCGGCCAGCGCGTCGAGGACCGGCGTCCACCACTGCCAGCGCATGCCGATCCCGTGGAGAAGGAGCAGAGGCTCGCCCGAGCCGAGTCGCCGGTGGTTCAGGTCCATTGCCGGCGCGAGGATACCCCACCGGCCCCGACGTGCCCGTTTGTCCAATTCGGCGCATCGCTCGAATGGAGTAACGCCCCGCCGCAGCTTGAATGATGGCCACGACGGCAACTACCGTTGTACGTGGAGGAGTACGATCCCACCCGCGAGGAGAGGCCCCGCCCCCATGGCCACCACCGACCAGCCCGTCGAGACCCCAACGAGCGTCCTGCAGGAGCAGGCGCGCCGTCACCTGTGGCTGCACTTCACCCGCCTGGGGTCCTACGGGCAAGGCAGCGAGATCCCGATCATCGTCAAGGGTGACGGCTGCTACGTCTGGGACGAGCACGGCAACCGGTACATGGACGGGCTCTCCGCGCTGTTCTGCGTGAACATCGGCCACGGTCGCGCGGAGGTCGCCCAGGCCGGGGCCGACCAGGCGAAGGAGCTCGACTTCTTCACCAACTGGTCGTTCGCGCACCCGCGCGCGATCGAGCTCGCCGCGCGGATCGCCGGCCTCGCCCCCGGGGACCTCAACCGCGTCTTCTTCACCTCGGGCGGCAGCGAGGCCGTCGAGTCGGCGATCAAGCTCGTCCGCCAGTACCACAAGATGACGGGCAACCCGACGAAGACGAAGATCGTCGCGCGCAAGACGGCCTACCACGGCACGAGCCTCGGCGCCCTGACCGCGACCGGCATCACCAGCCTGCGCGCGCCGTTCGAGCCGTTCACGCCCGGCGGGTGCCACGTGCCGAACACGAACACGTACCGGCTGGCCCACCACATGCAGCCCGAGGACCTCGCCGAGACCGTCCGCGAGCGCATCCTCTTCGAGGACCCGAGCACCGTCGCGGCCGTGATCATGGAGCCGGTCCAGAACTCCGGCGGCTGCTTCACGCCGCCCGAGGGCTACTTCCAGCGCGTGCGTGAGATCTGCGACGAGTTCGACGTCCTCTTCATCTCCGACGAGGTGATCTGCTCCTGGGGGCGCCTCGGCGAGTACTTCGGCTGCGAGCGCTACGGCTACCAGCCGGACATCATCACCACCGCCAAGGGCATCACCAGCGCCTACGCCCCGATGGGCGCGATGATCACCTCGGACAAGGTCGCGGAGCCGTTCCTCGAGGGCACCGCCTCGTTCACGCACGGCTTCACGTTCGGCGGCCACCCGATCGCCTGCGCGGTGTCGCACGCCAACCTCGACGTCTTCGAGCGCGAGCACCTCCTCGACCACGTCCGCGAGGAGGAGCCGCGCCTGCGCGGCATGCTCGACTCGCTGCGGGACATCCCGATCGTCGGCGACGTCCGCGGCGCCGGGTTCTTCCACGCCATCGAGCTCGTCAAGGACCAGGACACCAAGGAGTCCTTCAGCGACGAGGAGTCCGAGACCCTCCTGCGCGGATACCTGTCGGCCGAGATGTTCCGGCGCGGCCTCATCTGCCGGGCGGACGACCGGGGCGACCCGGTGATCCAGCTCTCGCCGCCGCTGATCGCCGGCGAGGAGGAATGGGAGCTCATGGAGGGCGTGCTGCGGCCCGTCCTCGAGGAGGCCTCCCGCCGCATGCACGTGGGCGGACAGTAGGTCCGACGTGCTGAGCGTCCGCGAGCTCCTGCGCGACCTCGACGTCAGCGTCCTCGTCGGCAGCGACGAGTCGCTCGCCGTGCCCGTCCGCTGGGTGCACATCACCGAGCTGACCGACCCGACCCCGTGGCTGTCGGGCGGCGAGCTCCTGCTGACGACGGGGCTGCAGCTGCGCGACGAGGAGGTCCAGCGCCAGTTCGTCGCGCTGCTAGCGGACCATCAGCTCGCGGGTCTCGGGTTCGGGGTCGGCTTCGACCATGACGACGTCCCCGCCGCCCTGCTCGAGGTGGCGCGCGAGCGGGACTTCCCGGTCTTCGAGATCCCCTACGAGCTGCCCTTCATCGCGATCACCGAGCAGGCGTTCACCCGGCTCGTCAACGAGCAGTACGCGGTGCTGCGGCGCTCGATCGCGGCGCACGAGCGGCTCGAGCGCATCGTGCTCTCCGAGCGCGGGCTGGACGCCGTGGTCGGCGCGCTCTCGACGCTGATCGGGGGCGGGGTGCTGGTGTTCGACTCCCGCGGGGAGCCGCTCGTGCGCCGCACGTTCCGGCGCCCGCTCGAGGACGAGGCCGTCGAGTCGCTCTCGGACGAGGTCCGGTCCCGGACGCGCGGCGGCGACCGGCGCGGCTTCGTCCCCGGCCACGCCGATCTCGCCGCACGCGCGCTCGTCCTGCCCGTCGCCGCCACCGGCGCGCCGGAGGGCAACGGCGCCGTCCCGCAGGCGTGGCTCGTGGCGGCCAAGGACGCCGGCGGCCTCTCGGAGTTCGACCGCCTGACGCTCCACCAGGCGGTGACGATCATCGCGCTCGAGCTGCTGCGCCGCCGCGTCGCCGAGGACACCGAGCGCCGCCTGGCCGGGGACATCCTCTCGGCGATCGGGTCCGGCGAGCTCAGCGGCCCGGAGCTGGCGCGGCGCCTCGGCCCGTTCGGGCTCGGCGAGAAGGTCGCGGCGCTCGTGCTCGCCCGGCCCCAGCCCGGCCGGGCCGGGATCGTCGCCTGCGAGCAGGCGCTCACGGCGGCGCTGCGGGACGAAGCCGCCGGCGGCCTCGTGGCCACCACGGGGCA
>JAOPZQ010000036.1 GCA_025964075.1 Solirubrobacterales bacterium
CACGTCGCCGGATCGGCCGCCGAATCCTCGGAAATACCACCAGTATTCCCTTCGGCTTCGCCGACCGCCCGGCTCGGTCCACGACCACCCCGGACGCACCGTCCTGTTTTTCAGGACCCTCCTAGCCCGGCTACGCGGTCTGCGGATCGTAGTACCGCGCCACCGTGAACCCGATCAGGATCGGCACGTGCACGGCGTAGACCAAGAGCGACAGCGTCAGGACGACGAGCGCCCCGCCGCTCAGGTGGTTCTGCAGGAACGAGTACTCGATCAGGCCGGCGGTGACCGCGTAGGCGAGCAGCGCCCACTTCGCGACGTCGAGGAAGCGCCCCCAGGCGAAGCCCTCGACGCGCGAGAGAGCGAAGAGGTTGCCGCCGAGGAGGAGGGCCGAGGCCGCGAGCAGCGCCACCGCCGGGCCGAGCGGGACGTGGCGCGGGAGGTGCGCCGAGAGGTAGATGCCGCCGGCGACGATCAGCGCCAGCGAGGCCATGCCGACCTGCGTCACCGGTGGATAGCGACGCTCGCTCATCCGGTGCGCAGCTTGGTCATGATCACGAGCGTCGCGATCTGCATCGCGCCGAGGATCCCGGCCGAGTACATGAAGCGCTTCATCAGGCGCTCGATCACCGCGGGGTTCGGTCGCTTCTTCTTGAGCTCGACGAGGACTGCCACGTTCGCGGGCTCGAGCAGGCCGAGCGCGATGATCGCCATCACGCCGACGACGATGTAGCTCGCCACGACCCAGCCGTGGTGGTAGTAGCTCGACTGCACGGTGCCCAGCTTGTTGCCGAGCTGCCAGCCGGCGGCGAGCGTGATCGTCACGACCGTCGGCATGATCACGAGCATCTTCGGCATCAGCTTGGTCGTGAACTCGACGCGGGCCGGGATCGACAGGGAGCCGAGGATCGGCCCGAGCACGAACCCGAGGAAGAGGTCGAGGATCGTCCACGTCGCACCGCCCGCGAGGTGGAGGAACTCGAGCTGCCAGAAGTTGTTGATCGCGATCGCGGCGATCAGGAGCGCGAACGCCACGCCCGCGAACGCGAGCCCGAGGCGCGGCACGATCGAGAACTCGGGCACCCGGGGCGGGGCGTGGACCGCTTCCCCGGGCGGCGCGGCAGGCGCGGGAACGACGATCTCGGCCATGCCCGCGACACTAACGCGCCACCCGGCTCCTGGGCAAGGGTCGCCTCAGACGGAGGTCCAGCGGTCGAGGAACGACCGGACGGCGGCGACATAGGCCTCCGGCTCCTCGACGAAGCCCATGTGGGCGCTGTGCTCGAGGACGACGAGCTCCGCGCCGGCCACGCCGGCGGCGATCGCCTCGGAGGCGGCGACCGGGCACGTGCGCTCGTGGCGGCCGACGAGCACGAGCATCGGCCCGGCGACGCGGTCGAGCCGGTCCTCGACCTCGATCATCCCGTAGTCGATCGCCTCGAAGTGCCGCAGGACGTCGGGCGAGTACGCGGCGTCGGCCGCGCGCTCCTCGTACTCGGCGATTCGCTCGTCGCGCGGGTCGGCGAAGTAGAACGGCAGCTGGTCGCGGAGCAAGGACTCGACCTCCACGGCCGAGTGCGCCTCGCTCTCCCGCGCCCACGCGCTCGCCACCTGGTCGCGCAGCTCGACCGGCTCGAAGTCCGCGAGCGCCTGGTCGACGTGTGCGAGGAACCGGGTCGACGGCACGCCGTCGGAGACGATCGTCGCCCGCCCGGCGTCGGGCGCGTCGACGGCGTGCTGGAGGGCGACGAACGCGCCGAACGAGTGCCCGAGCACCGCGTGGCGCCCGAGACCGAGCGCCCGGCCCAGCGCGCCGACGTCCGCGGCCATCTGCTCGAGCGTCCACGTCGACTCCGCGGACGGACCCGAGCGCCCCTGGCCGCGCTGATCGACGAGCAGGAGCCGGTAGCCGTCGGCGAGCGGATCGAGGTAGTCGGCGAACTCGTGATGGTCCAGGCCCGGGCCGCCGTGCAGCACGATGACGGGAGGACCCTCGCCGCGCTCGACGACGTGCAGCGCGGTGTCCCCGATGTCGATGAGCCGTCCACCGCTCACGGGGGTCCTAGGGCGAGCGGGTTTGGAGGCGGCCGCCCGCGGCGACCGGCGTCGGGGCGTCGACTGCGATCGGTGCGCCAGGGACCCACGTGTCGTCGTCGCTCCGCAGCCAGCTCATCCGGTAAGTCGCCGGTCCGCTCCATGCCGTGAAGCTAGTGATGACGCCGGCGCCGTCGGTGAGCAGCTCCGGCTGGCGGGGGAGGCACGCGAGCCCCAGCGTGTGGATCGGGTACCACTTGCCGCTCGCGGGGTCCTGGCGCTCGAAGCGGACCACGCGCCGGCCGCGGCCCGGGCGCACCATCCCCCACAGGAGCACGCCCTGGTCGTCCCCCCGCACCAGGTGCTCCGCCCAGAACGGCAGCTGGAACGCGGTCGCCGCCGGCTTGGCGCGACCGTCGTCGTAGTAGAGGCCGCTCTGGTAGTCGGCCCAGTAGGCCTTCGAGCCCGCGGCCGCGGCCGCGCGCCGGCCCGTCCTGGGGTCGACGTCGCGCAGCTCGAACTGGGCGAACATGCGGGTGTTCGGGTCCTGCCAGGCGAGGAAGCTCGCCTGGGAGAGGTACTGCGCCTGCTGCATCGGCGTCGTGGTCTGGAACGGGTCGGGTGGGCTCGTCTCGTAGCCGTACTCCGTGTCGTAGAGCGGCCACCAGCTCGTGATGCGCCCGTGCGCCTTCAGCGCGCCGATCAGCGCGGTGAGCCGGTCGGTGTCGGCCAGCGGCACGTCGTCGGGCTGGGGCGAGGTCGACGCGGGGGAGCCGAAGTGGTTCGAGTAGGGATGCAGCGCGATCCCGTCGGCGGGCAGCGGCCGGTAGTTCGCGCACTCGGGCGTCTGGAGGGGCGCGAGCTTCTCGTCGACGCAGGCCATCTCGCGCAGGAAGCGCAACGGCGCGACGCCGCCGTGCCCGACGGCGTCGGACGTCGTCGAGGCGAGGTTGCCCAGGAGCACCTGGTCGGCGGGGGCGACGGCCTTGATCGCGTCGTGAGCGGCGAGGTACATCGAGCGGTAGATGTCGGCGGATACGGGCCGGTCCTGACCGCTCGCCGTGTGCTGCCACTGCGGCAGGAGGAACGCCGGGTGGTTGGGCTCGTTCCACGGGATCAGCATGCGCACCGCGGGCAGGTTGTGCCCGGGGTGGAGGGGATCGCCGTAGGCACCCGAGTAGCGCCGCGCGACGGCGGCCGCGAACGCGGCGAACTGCGTCGGGTCGGGCTTGTAGCGCTGGCGGTCCACCGCGTGCCCGGCGCGCGCGACCGCCCAGCGCGGCGCCCAGAAGCCGATGTCGATCTCGACCTTCAGCCCGGCGTTGGCGGCGGCGAGCACCGCCTTGTCGAGCCGGCGGAACCCGTCGCCGTACGTCGCCGGGTCGGCCGCGTCGAACGGCGCGGCCGGTCGGGTGACGGCCTTCGGTTGCGGCGCGATCACCGACCAGCCGGCGGTGACGCGGAGGTAGTCCGCGCCGAGCGCCTTCACCTGCTTCGCGGCCCGGTCGACCTCGGCGAACGGGGCGTGGAGGAACACGGCGTCGTCCTGGACCACCGTGTTCATGTACTTGACGCCAGGCGTCGTTCCGATCAGCAGCGCCGCCAGCGTGCACGCCAAGATGCTCAAGGTCCGATCCCTTCTTGCCCGTCCCCGTCGGGAGCGACACGGCGCGGCACCGGTCCGAACTTCGGTTCGACTACGATCCCAGGCGCTCCCCCGTCTTCCTGCATCTTCGCGCAACCTGTGTCTCCCGACAAGAAAATCCGAGTCGTAGTCGCCAAGCCCGGCCTGGACGGGCACGACCGCGGCGCCAAGATCATCGCCCGCGCGCTGCGCGACGCCGGCATGGAGGTCATCTACACCGGCCTCCATCAGACCCCGGAGCAGATCGTCGAGACGGTGATCCAGGAGGACGCCGACGCGGTCGGCCTCTCGATCCTCTCGGGCGCGCACATGACGCTGGTGCCGAAGGTCGTCGAGCTCCTGAACGAGCAGGAGGCCGGCGACGTCCTCGTCACCGTCGGGGGAACCATCCCCGCCGACGACATCCCCGAGCTCAAGCGCCTCGGGGTCGCCGAGGTGTTCACGCCGGGCGCGCCGACGCAGGACATCATCGACTTCATCCAGGGCGCGGTCGCGGCGCGGGCGTAGCCCGGCCTCGCTCGCTCGCGCGTGGCGACCTTTGTCGCGGGGCGCGACAAAAGTCGCCATCGGCGCCCGTCGAGGCCCGCGCGGCGGCTCGCACCCGCCCCCCTCGAGGCCGTCGTTGTTCGGAGGACCTGCGCCCCAGCCGACACCCGTGCGCGCGACACGGCAGACTCCGCCTCCCCGAGCGCGGGCGGCCATTGGTGCCTGCTTGCGCCGTCTCCCGATTGACTCGTCAGTCAATGGGATAAGATTGCGAACATTCGTTTGCCGGTCCCCAAGGAGGCACCGAGTTGAAGATTTGCGTCCTGGTGAAAGAGGTGCCGGACGCCGCGGTCGTGAAGCGCATCAATCCCTCCACGGGACGGATGGACCGCAGCGGAGAGAAGAACCTCAATCCCTATGACACCCACGCCATCGAGGCGGCCATGCAGGTCAAGGAGGGCGGCGCCGTCGAGGTGGACGAGATCGTCGCCGTGACGATGGGGCCCGACTCCGCCGTGCGCGCGCTGCACAAGGCGGTCTCGCTGGGCGCTGACCGCTCCGTGCACCTGTCGGACGACGCGCTCGCCGGCTCCGACGTGGCCGCCACCGGCTACGCGCTGGCGAATGCGCTCGAGAAGGAGCAGCCTGACCTCGTACTGCTGGGCCAGCAGTCCGACGACGGCGAGTGCTACACGATCGGCGCCGTCGTCGCAGACCACCTGAAGATGCCGTCGCTGACCCAGGTGATCAAGATGGAGATAACGGGCCCGCCCGCCCAGGCG
>JAOPZQ010000065.1 GCA_025964075.1 Solirubrobacterales bacterium
GCGGCGTGAGGCGACGGGTGGGCAAGCGGCCGTGCTGATGGCACTCGCCGCACTGCTCGCGGCGCCGGCCGCCGACGTGGACCCGCTTCACCACGATCACTCGCTCCGTGGTCAAGGGACTCCTCGACCTGCGCAACATGCTCGCCCCCGGCTTCGCGGAGGCGACCGGGAACGCGAAGCCGGGAGCGGAGGCTCAGACGATGGGGCCGTACTACCCGCGCGGCACGTACTACCGGCGGAAGGCGGACTTCGAGCGGCTGGGCTGTCCCGTCAGCTCTCCTGCTCCTGCAGCTCCTTGACCTTGCCCTCGAGCTGCTCCATGACCGCGGGGTCGCGGAGGGTCGTGACGTCGCCGAGCTCGCGGCCCTCGGCGATGTCGCGCAGGAGTCGGCGCATGATCTTGCCCGACCGGGTCTTCGGCAGGTCGCCCGCCCAGATGATTCGCTTCGGCCGCGCGAACTTGCCGATGCGGTCGGCGACGCGGTCGCGGATCTCCGCCTCGATCGTCTCGTCGCCCTCGTCCTCGGAGCCCTCGAGCGTCACGAATGCGCAGATCGACTGGCCGGTGTCCTCGTCGGACTGGCCGATCACGGCCGACTCGGCGACCTTCCGGTGCGAGACGATCGCGGACTCGACCTCGGCCGTCGAGAGCCGGTGGCCCGAGACGTTCACGACGTCGTCGACGCGGCCGATGATCCAGAAGTAGCCGTCCTCGTCCTTGCGGGCGGCGTCCCCCACGAAGTACGTGTCGCGGCCGAACTTGTCGAAGTACGTCTCGATGAAGCGGTCCTCCTCCTTGTAGAGGGTGCGCAGCATCGACGGCCACGGGCGGCGGATGACCAGGAGCCCCTGCCCGCGTTCGATCGGCTTCCCCTCCTCGTCGACCACGTCGGCGGTCGTGCCCGGGAACGGCTTCGTGGCCGACCCGGGCTTCGTCGTGGTGATGCCCGGAAGCGGCGTGATCATGATCGCGCCGGTCTCCGTCTGCCACCACGTGTCGACGACCGGGCAGCGGCTGCCGCCGATCACCAGGTGGTACCAGAGCCACGCCTTCGGGTTGATCGGCTCGCCGACGGTGCCGAGCAGGCGGAGCGACGACAGGTCGTGCTTGGCCGGCAGGTCGGCGCCCCACTTCATGAACGCGCGGATCGCCGTCGGCGCGCAGTAGAGGATGTTGACCTTGAAGTGCTCGACGATGTCCCACCAGACGTCCCTGGAGGGATAGTCCGGCGCGCCCTCCCACATGACGCTGGTCGCGCCGTTGAGGAGCGGGCCATACACGATGTAGGAGTGGCCGGTGACCCAGCCGACGTCGGCCGCGCACCAGTAGACGTCCTCGTCCGGCTTCAGGTCGAAGACGTACTTGTGCGTCGCCGCGACCCCGGTCAGATAGCCGCCGGTCGTGTGCAGGATCCCCTTCGGCTTCGCCGTCGAGCCCGACGTGTAGAGGATGTACAGCGGGTGCTCGGCGTCGAGCGGCTCGGGCGGGCACTCGTCTTCCGCCTGCTCGACGATCTCGTGATACCAGACGTCGCGGCCGTCCTGCATGTCGCAGCCGGCGCCCGTGGATTGGATGACGATGATGTGCTCGAGCGTGGCCAGGTCGCCCATGTGCTCGTCGACCTGCTGCTTGATCGGGGCGGTCTTGCCCTTGCGCCGCGCGCCGTCGACCGTGACCAGCGCCTTGGCCTCGGAGAACTCCATGCGCTCGCGCACCGACGTGGCCGAGAAGCCGCCGAACACGACGTTGTGCGGCGCGCCGATGCGCGCACACGCGAGCATCGCGACGACGACCTCGGGGATCATCGGGACATAGATGCCGACCACGTCGCCCTTCTGCACGCCCAGGTCCTTGAGCGCGTTGGCGAACCTCTGCACGTCGCGCAGGAGGTCGGCGTACGTGACGTCGCGCTCCTCGCCCTCCTCGCCGCGCCAGTGGAACGCGACCTTGTCGCCCTTGCCGGCGTCGACGTGGCGGTCGAGCGCGTTGTAGGACGCGTTGATCTTCCCGTCGGCGAACCACTTGTAGAACGGCGGGTCCGAGTCGTCGAGGACCTCTGTGGGCTCCTCGAACCAGTCGAGCAGCTCCTTGGCCTGCCTCGACCACCAGCCCTTCCAGTCGCGCTCGGCCTCCTCGTAGACGCTCGGGTCCTTGAGGAGGGCCCGCTCGCGGAATTCCTCGGGCGGCTCGAACCGTTCGACCTCGAGGAGCTCGCTCAGCTTCTGCTCGAGCGCCTCTCCCGTGGGGGTCTCAGTCGTGTCTGCCATCTCGCCTCCATCCTCGGCGCGCAAGGGGCGCCGGCGTGGCTCGCCGGCGCCCCGAGCGCGTTGCCTCCGATAGTTGTACCCCGACTAGCGCCTGAGCGGCACCACGGGGAGCAACGTGCGGCCGAACGTCGTGTTCGTCACCGTCGCGAACGAGGCGTACCAGGCCGCCACCGCCGTCGCGAGCCCGACGTAGCCGCCGGCCTTCACGACGTTCGTGTTCGTGCCGGAGTTGCCGATGCCCAGCAGGATGAACGTCGCCGCGAGCAGGGCGAACACCAGGGCGATCGACGCCGTCGTGCGCAGCGAGGCGACGAACATGTAGGTCGTGAAGATGCCCCACGCCCACAGGTAGAGGCCGACGCCGTGGCCGGCCGCGACCGGATCCTTGATGCCCCCGAGCTCGAACTGCACGAGGACGAAGAACGAGATCCAGAACGCCCCGTACGAGCTGAAGGCTACGGCCCCGAAGGTATTGCCGGTGCGGAACTCCCACATGCCCGCCAGGAGCTGGCTGAGGCCGCCATAGGCGAGCGCCAGGGGGAGCACGACCGACTCAGAGGCGTGGCTCACCAGGCCTGAGTTGTACATCGACAGCACGAACGTCGTGAGCGCGAACGCCGCGAGCCCGAGCGGGCCCGGATCGGCAGGCGCCCATCCCGTCTGGGCGGCTGGGGTCGTCGCCGCTTCGCGAGACGTCCGGGGTGCAGGCGCGCCGGGCGATTCGCTGACGACCCGGTTGCCCTCGGTGCTTGCCATTTCTCCCCTCCTGACGGTCGGGAATTCGTACCGACCTCCTACCCGTCTGGTTGCCCTCACAACACACGGAGTGCGAGGAAACCAACGCCGTCACGGGGCCTTGTCAGCGCTTGCGCTTGCGCTTGCGCCGCGCCGCGCCGGGCTCGCCGGGAGCCGCCGGCGCCGCGACGGGCTCAGGAGCCGGGACCCGTCCGCCGCCGCGTGCGCGGGTGCCCTTCTTCTCGGCCGCCTGCTCCCGGACCTGCTGAGCCGACGGCCAGGGCTCGGCGACGCCGCTCGCCCAGGCCGGCGGGACGCCGTTCGGCCACCGGCCGGCGAAGAGGACCGCCAGCCCCACGAGCCAGAACGCCTGCACCACCGGGACGGTCGAGAAGATCGGGATCAGGAGGAGGGCGCCCACGAACACGCCGACGTAGCCCATGAACTTGCTGAGGAGACCCGCCCGCATCGCGGCCAGCGAGATCATCACCACGGACGCCACGAGGAACAGGGAGCAGATGATCTGCCCGAAGTTGACCGCGGTCAGCGCGCCGGTCTTGAAGAGGTCGTCCGCCTGCTGCCAGGTCTGCCCGTCGTGGCTCGCGAACTTGCTGATGCGGTCCGAGGTGACGATCTGGGCGAACAGGCCGAGCGGTGGCGAGGCGGCCGAGAGGAGCGTGCCCGTGAGCGCGTAGAGCGTCGCGCCGACGCCGATCAGGTATGGCGTGATCCGGGGCAGCTTCCGCGAGCCCTCGGTCTCGCGGGCCCTCACCGCGCGGTACAGGTAGATCAGCGCGCCGGCGAGCCCGGTCGCGCCGAGCACCAGCATCACCGAGGAGATCGTCAGCGCCGCCAGATGGTCGTTGAAGTACAGAAGGCCGCCGGGCCGGTTGTTCGGGGCGTTGTGAAAGCCCGCGTTGACGACCACCGCCGCGGCGAGCGGCAGCACGCCGGCGATCGCGGCCGCCGGCACCGCCCAGCGGCGCTGGGACTGTTCTGCGGCAAGGGTGTCGACAGCGCTCATCGGCGCCGTATGGTAGTCGTGAGGGACACGTGAGCGCGTTTGCCGTCTCCGCCATCGGCCGCGACCGGCCCGGGATCATCGCCGCCGTGACCGAGGTCCTCGTCCACTTCGCGGTCAACATCGACGACGCCCAGGGCGGGCTCCTGCGCGGCCATTTCTCCCTGACGCTGATCTGCTCGGGCGGCGATCACCTCGAGGAGGCGGACCTGGAGCGGGCGCTCCAGGGGGTCCGCGAGCGCCTCGACCTCGAGGCCGTGACGGTGCGTCGCGTCGAGACGCTCGCGCCCGCGGAGCCTCCGCGCCCGACCCATCGCGTCCGCGTCACTACTCAGGACCGCCCGGGGATCGTGCACGCCGTCTGCTCCGCCCTGGCGGCGGCGGAGGTCAGCGTGATCCAGCTCGTCACGCGCACCAAGGGGCCGGGCGCCGAGGCGACCATGGAGCTGGGGATCGAGGCGCCCGACGACGAGGCGGCCACCGACGCGGGCGAGCGTCTGGCCCGGATCGCCAGCGCCGCCGAGGTCGAGATCCTGTTCGCGCCCGTGCGTGCGCGCGACCGCGCGGTGGGCGCGGCCATGCCGAAAGGTTAGAGTCCCGTGCGGTGCTGATTCGCGAGGTGATGACCGAGTCCGTCGTGACGGCCGAGCCCGGGACCTCGGTCCGTGAGGTGGCGGAGATGATGCGCGAGCGCAACGTCGGCTCGGTGGTGCTCGTCGACGGCGGCCGCCCGGTCGGCTTCATCACCGACCGTGACCTGGCGGTGAGCGTCGTCGCGGACGGGCGCGATCTCTCCGACCACGCGGGCGATCACGCCTCGATGCCCGTCGTCACCGTGGCGCCCGACATCGGCGTCGAGGACGCGGCCGAGCTCATGGTCCGCCACGGCATCCGCCGCCTTCCCGTCGTCGACGGCGATCGCCTGACCGGCATCGTCACGCTCGACGACCTCGCCGTCCGGACCGGCGACCTGCAGCTCGCGCAGTCGATGCTCACCGAGATCACGCGCGCGGCGTTGCCGGACTTCTACTTCCACCTACGGGACGAATGACCGACGGCGAAGGTGACGGAGCTGATCACCCTCGCGACGCTCTCCCCTCATCCCCGGCTGTCCGGCCTCGTGCCGTTCCTGATGGCGCTCGTGCATCGCCGAGGGCGCCGTCCGAATGGCCGCCGGCGGCTATGACCCGCCGCGGCGCTCTGGCGCCGGCGCAGGCGTTCGAGCCCACGTCGTTCCTCGGCGCGGTCGGCGTCACCGTCGAGCGCTGAGCAGCGAGCGCACCGCCGCCGCGACGTCCGTTCCGGGCTCCCGCCGCGTGTGCGTCAGCAGCTGGGCGAGCCGCGTGGCCACCGAGGCCTCGAGCGACTCCGGCCGCTGGCCCTCGAGCATCACGACCTCGTGCGGGATCGCCATGAGCTCACGGCGAGTGGCCGCGAACGTCGGCAGGCCGCCGTAGTCGGCGAAGAACGCGCGGTGGGCGCCGGCGGCGCGCTCGATCCTCTCGGCCGGCGCGCCCGCCAGGTAGGCGACGACCGCGGCCTGCGGCCCGCGGTCGCGGAGGACTTCCTCGAGCGCGACCCGTTGGGCGGCGAGATCGTCCAGGGTGCCGGGGAGGAGGGCGTAGAGCGCAGGCGCGAGCAGCACCGCGCCGCCGGCGAGATCGGCGTGGCGGACGAGGAGGTCGAGGCAGACGAGCGCGGCGAGGTCGGCGCCCGCGACCACGGCCGGCGCGGCGTCGAGCGCGCGGATCAGGGCCGCCAGGTCCTCGGTCTGCTCGAAGATCGAGGTTCGCTCGTAAGCCTCGGGAGCGTCGCTCTCGCCGTAGCCGCGGCGGTCGTAGGCGACGACCCTGGCCTGCGGGGCGAGCGCGTCGATCGTCCGGGCCCACCCGCGGCGATCGTCCGCCATCCCGTGGACGAGCACCACGGACGGTCCGGATCCCCGCTCCTCGTAGGCCAGCTCGACTCCCAGGCCCTCGAAGCGCGGCGACATGGGAGCCCAATCTACGCCCTCGGTACCATCTGTCTCATGGAAGGCAGCGGCTTCGAAGGCCTGTTCGGCGATCCGGACGAGCTCCAGCGGCGCCTCGGCGAGTTCGCCGAGCAGATGCAGCGCGCCCAGGGCCTGGCGTGGGCCGACAACGCGATCAAGCTGGCGGTCGATCTCACGGTCGCCGCGATGAACCGGGTCAACATCCAGGGAACCACCGAGGAGCAGTCCGAGCAGCTCCGTCGCGTGATGGCGATCGTGTTCCCCGAGGCCGTGACCCTGGTGCGCGAGGCGCGCCAGGGCCTGCAGTAGCGCCCCGCTACGCCGGGACTCTTCGCCGCGACTCTCGCTTCTCGGCCTTGTCCGCCTCGTGCGCCTCGCGCCCGGCCTTCATGACCTCGCGGAACGAGCGGAACTTGAAGATGAACACGATCGAGACGAAGCCGAGCCCCACCGAAAGGGACGCGATCGCGATCTGCTGGCCGACGGAGTAGGCGGCCACCGTCGCGGCGGACGCGCTCCCGCCGAAGACCTTGATCAGCAGCGCCTGCTGCACGCCGGCGCCGCCCGGCGTCAGCGGCAGCGCGGTCGCGATCGTGTTGATCGCGATCACCAGCATCACGTTGCGCAGCGAGCCGCCGATGTGGAACGCGTCGAGGAAGTTCCAGTAGGCGGCGAAGCGGAAGACCGTCCCTCCGAGCTGCACGAGCCAGACCTCGCGGAAGTAGCGCCGGCGGTCGGAGAAGATCGCCCAACCCTGGCGGATGCGCGCCCAGAACGCGCGCACCCGCGCCGAGAGCACGGCGAACCCCACGAGGACGAGGACCACCAGCGCCGTGATCAGGAACAGGGCGAACCGCGGATGGGCGAAGAGGAACGAGAGGTCGAACGCGCCGAGCTTCGAGAAGTCGGGCGGCTTCGGGAACACCCCCTGCGTGAACGCGAACGTCAGCGTGACGACGGCGAGGCAGGCGTCGAAGACGTGCTCGACGAGGAAGCTCGCCGCGATCGCCGGGTAGCTCGAGTGCGGGATCGAGCTCTTGGTCAGGTAGAGCTTGATCACCTCGCCGCCGCGGACGGGCACGACGTTGTTGACCCCGAACGTCGCCCAGTACGCGCCCCACAGCCGCCGCCATTCGAAGTGCTCGTCCGGGTAGGCCGCCCGCAGCGCATGGAACCACGCCCGCGTGCGCGCGCTGATGTAGATGGCGAAGCAGATCAGCCCGAGCAGCAGCGAGAGCCAGTTCAGCCCGGCGATGCTGGAGAAGAACTTCCCGACCGCGGAGAAGAACGAGGAGATGTCGGCGAGCACGAACATGGCGCTCTCTCAGCCTACGCAGGCACCCGGTAGTACCGTGTTGGAGACTGTGGCCTCGCCGATCGGGAAGCTCTGGGACCGTGTGTTCGCCTTCGGCTACGACCGGTTCCTGGCCGGCTCCGAGAACGCCGGGCTGAGCGACAGGCGGCACGAGCTCCTCGCGGCGGCCCGCGGCGCGACGCTCGACGTCGGCGCCGGCACCGGGCTCAACGTGCGCCACTACCCGCCGGCGGTCGAGCGGCTCGTGCTGCTCGAGCCGAGCCCGTTCATGGCCGCGAAGCTCCGCTCGCGCGTGGCGGCCGAGGCGGCCGGACGCACGGTCGAGGTGGTGGAGGCGGCCGGCGAGGCGCTGCCGTTCCCCGACGACGAGTTCGACACCGTCGCGGTGACGCTCGTCCTCTGCACGATCCCCGACCCGGCGGCTGCGCTGCGCGAGGTCGCGCGCGTCCTGCGCCCGGGCGGAGCGCTCCTCTTCCTCGAGCACGTGCGCTCCCCGGAGCCGGCGGTCGCGCGCTGGCAGGATCGGCTCGAGCGCCCGTGGGCGTGGGTCGGCAACGGCTGCCATTGCAACCGGGACACGCTCGCGACGCTCGAGGCCTCGCCGTTGAGTGTCGAGGAGGTCCACCACGACGACTTCCCCAAGTCGCCGCCGCTCGTGCGGCCGCTGATCGTCGGAAGCGCCCGAGCCTCGTGATCACCGACCCCGACATCGAGCGCTACGCCACCGAGCACACCTCGCCGCTGCCGGACTTCATGGCCGCGATCGCGGCCGATACGCGCGAGCACCTGCAGGCGCCGGAGATGCTGATCGGCGAGCTCGCGGGGCGCTTCCTCGAGTTCCTGACGTTCGCCCTTCGGGCGCGCCGAGTGCTCGAGCTCGGCACGTACTCGGGGTACTCGGCGCTCGCGATGGCGTCGGGGATGGGTTCGGGCGGGGGCGAGATCATCACGTGCGAGCGCGATCCGGAGCACGCTGCGATCGCGCGCCGGAACATCGCCGCGAGCCCGTTCGCCGACATGATCGATGTGCGCGAGGGCGCGGCGCTCGACCTGCTCGCCGGCGTCGAGGGCCCGTTCGACCTGATCTTCATCGACGCCGACAAGCCCAGCTACCCCGCGTATTTCGAGGCCTGCCTGCCGCTGCTCGCCGACCGTGGCCTGATGGCGCTCGACAACATGCTGCGCGAGGGCGACGTCCTCCACCCGGCGGACGAGGGCACCCGCGTGCTGGCCGAGCTCAACGACCAGATCGCCGCCGACCCGCGCGTCGTGCAGATCCTGCTGCCGCTGCGCGACGGCCTCGTGCTGGTCCACCGCGCCGGTTAGGCGAGGCCGACGGCCTCGCGCACCGCGGTGGCGTCGAGCGAGGCCGCGACGACGTGTGCCTCCTCGAGCGTCACGCCGGGGAACGAGGGGACGCCGACGACGCGCATCCCCGCCGCCCGCGCCGAGGCGACCCCGGGTGGCGAGTCCTCGAGCGCGACGGACATCGCGGGGTCGGCGCCGAGCCGATTGCACGCCTCGAGGTAGACGTCGGGCGCCGGCTTCGGATTGGCGACCTCGTCGCCGCCGAGCACGACGCCGAACGGTCCGTCGAGCACCGAGAAGGAGAGCGCCCGGTCGACGATCGCGCGCGGCGAGTTCGACGCGACGCCGATCGGCGTGCCGCTCCGGACGAGCGCGGCGACGAGCTCGGCCGCCCCCGGCTGCGCCGGTGCTCCCTGCTCGAGCTCGATCCACACGAGCTCCCGGACCGCCGCGCCGAGAGCGACGCCCTCGCCGGGGAGGTCGAGCATCTCCTCGAACATCCGCGCGGCCGTCGGCCCGGAGGTCCCGATCAGGCGGCGCTTCTCCTCGGGGCCGAAGGTGCGGCCGTAACGGGCGAACAGCTTCTCCTCGGCGCGCGTCCACACCGACTCGGTGTCGAGCAGCAGGCCGTCGAGGTCGAAGACCACGGCCGCCGGGCCGCGGCCGTTGGGAGGAGCGGACACGGCGGGGGAATCTAGATGGTTGGTTCCGCGGCCGCGTGTGCGTGGGGCGGATGCCGGGGGGATGCCGGGCGGGGGAAGCAGGACGAGGACAAGACTGGATGTCTGGCCTCTTCCGATGACCCCGATCCGGCGCCCATCCGGCGCCGCATCCACGTGCGCGGGGTCGTGGAATCAACCATCTACCGGCGCGGCGGGGGGCGGCCCGCGCGTGGCTCCGCCGTGCCCCGCCTAATGCTCCCGGAGCGTGCCCACGGCGAGGACGCCGCCGGAGCCGACCATCCCGGCGCCGGCCGCGAGGTCGATGCCACGGATGGTTCCGGGCCCGAGCCGCCGCCGCGCCGCGGCGATGCCGCTCGCGAGCAGGCTCACCCACGCGAGGCTCCCCAGGCCGACGCCCGCGACGAGCGCCGCCGCCGAGCCCGCCGAGTTCGCCGCGCCGGCCGCCGACGCGGCGGCGAACAGCGCCGCCCACGAGGCGATCGTCAGGGGGTTCGACGCGGTGCCGGCCAGCGAGGTGAGGAACGCTCGCCGCGGCGTCGCGACCTCCTGGGGCACCTCGGCGCCATGCCGGATGCGGAACGCGCTCCAGAACGTGCGCACGCCCAGCCCGATCAGCACGGCGGCGCCGAGTAGGCCGAGCACGAGCCGCATCGGGTCGATCGTCAGGACGGGGCCGGCGCCCGCGGCGCCGAGCGTCGCGTAGAGCGCGTCGATCGCGGCGATGCCGGCGCCGATCGCCAGGCCGACCTTGAGCCCGCCGCGGAGCGTCGAGCGCATGAGGAACAGCGACATCGGCCCGAGCTGCGCCGCGACGAAGAAGCCGAGTCCGAAGCCGACGCCGAGGGCCTTCATGGCCGGGATGCTCCCACTGCGCTGCGCGGCCGTCGATCCGGGTTCAAACCGCGTGGCCGCGGCGTGGCGCTGTAGGACGGGGCGCGCGGCGGATCGAAAAACGACGGCCACGAAGGAGTGGTAAGCGCCGGCGCCCCCGGCGGCGCGGCGGCGGCGCCCCCGCTCAGGAGTGGGCGACAAAGGCCCGCATGGCGGGCGTTATTCGCCCACCGCGTCGCGAGTGGAGGATCGTGCACGCTATTCGTGCACATCCCTCCACTACCGGAGATTCCGCCGCCGCGAGCCGCCGGAAGGGGGCGCCGCTCGGCCGAACCCGCCCCCTCCTTCGTGGCCGCCGTTTTCGATCCGCCGGGCGGCGCCGAGCCAAAGCGGTCGCGGCTCCGAGCGGAATCGCCTCAGCCCGCGCCCAGCCGGGACAGCAGCAGCTCCCGGAAGCGGTCGGCGTCGACGTCGACCGCGACCCGGGGGAGGTCCGCCGCGGATCGAACTCGGCGACCGGGGTCGCGCCGCTCGGAGTCAGGCGGAAGGCGGCACGCCGGTACGCGAGCGATTGCCCGTACGGCTCTGTCGATCGCCGGCGTCTCGAGGGCGCTGGCGGACTGACAGCAGCCGTTGCCATCGGGGCGGGCGGCCGCCCTGCCAACGACGGGGATCGAGGTCGGTGCCGCAGATCGCGCATCCGGCGGCGAACGGCGTCACCCGCTCACCGCATGAGGGACACCGGTTGGGATCGCGAGACCGCATTTCGATCACGGTAGCCCGACGCGATTATGGCCGGTTCAACCGGAGATAACGCGAGTCTCAGGGACACGCGAGGGGCAATCAGATCGCGCCGAGCCACGCGAGGAGCGCGGACCGCGAGAACCGCCACTCGTCGCCGACCTTCCGCGCGGGGAGCTCGCCGGCCTCGGCGAGCTCGGCCACCACGCCGGGCTCGACTTGGAGGAGCGCTGCAGCCTGCTCGAGCGTCAGCACCTCGACGCCGGGGTCGGGCCGGAACGCGTGCCGGCCGACGCGCAGGTCGCGCTCGCCGACGGCCACGAGCGGATCGTCTCCGACCGGGCGCGCGGCGAGATAGCGGTTGATCATCTCGGTCACGAGCTCGCGCTTCGAGGCGCCGCCCTCGAACGCCGCGCGGTTGAGCAGCTCGGCCGCCTCGGCGGGGAGCCGGACGAACAGCGGCTTCTCGGTACCGCGCGGAGACTTGTCGGGGGATGGCATATCTTCATGATATCAAGATATCGATGACGCGAGGATTTCGTCTACGACGAGCGCGTGAGCGACGGTTCGACGTCGTCATCGCACGCGCTGACCCGACGGCCCGCGGCTGGGCTGGCGCGAGGGCTCGGACTGGCTCGTCTGCTTCGAGGACGAGGAGGAGGGGGATGATCTCGGGGTGGGTCGTCTGCGCCCGGCGGCAGGCGCCGGGATGTGTGGACGCGGATGCCGGGTCGGGAACGCCGCGGTTGCGCGACCGTCACCTGGGGCTCATCGGGCCACGAAGACAGGAACCCGTGCAGCGCCCCGGCAATGCGGTAACTCGCCACCGCGCCCGGGCCGCACGCGAGGACCGCCGCCATCGCCCAACCCTTCACGCTCACCGCGGGATGACCCACGGCGTAGACACCGCGGTAGAGGCGATGGAGGCGGCCGCGGGCGACCCGACGCTCGATCGCATCCCGACTGAGCCCCAGCCCGAGCAGCTGCCACACCGCGACGACCGAATGCTGCCGCGCCGCGAACGCCGCAAGCGCAACGTCCGGATCCGGGGGTGATTGAGAAAACCCGGGGTGTTCGCGGTCAAACACATGCACCCCCCAACCCTCCCGCGAATCACGTCACACGTGACACCCGAACCGCACCAAAACCGCGACAGAACCGCGCCAACTCACCGCAACCGGAACCCCCTCTTCCTCGAGGCGTCGTTCGACGGCGGTGCCGC
>JAOPZQ010000293.1 GCA_025964075.1 Solirubrobacterales bacterium
CGTCGTCGGCCAGTCGCTGGACCGCGAGGCGCGCGAGCGCCGGCGAGGCGGCGCGGAGCAGCGCGAGCTCGGCGCTCCGGCCGTCGGCCCGCAGGAGTCCGGTGACCAGGTGGTCGAGGACGGCCGCCTCGTCGCGGAGGATCTCCGCGGTCCGCAGGACGTTCGCCTCGGCGGCCGGATGGATGGCCTGGAGCGCCGGGACGAGGCCGTGCCGCAAGCGTGCGCGCGCGAACTCGTCGGAGGCGTTCGAGGGGTCGTCGACGTAGGCGAGGCCCCGCCGCGCGCAATACGCCGCGGTGTCCTCGCGCGTGAAGCCGAGGAGGGGGCGGACGAGGCGGCCCTCGCGCGGGCGCATGCCGAGAAGGGCGCGACGGCCCGGCGAGGACGCCAGCCGGTAGAGGATCGTCTCCACCTGGTCGGTGGCCGTGTGGCCGGCGGCGACGAGCGCGCCGGTCGTCTCGGCGCGCCGCGCCGCGGCCGCATAGCGCGCGTCGCGCGCCCACGCCTGCAGGTTGCCGGCGCGCTCCGGGCGCCGCGGGTGCTCGACCGTCAGAGGCACCTCGAGCCGCGCGGCGAGCCCGGCGCAGTGCGCTTCCTCGGCGTCGGCCTCGGGGCGGAGGCGGTAGTTCACGTGGAGGGCTTCGACGGCGCCCGCTTCCACGGCGCCCACTTCGACGGCGCCCGCTTCCACGGCGCCCGCTCCACGCGCACGCGCGGCGAGGTCGAGCAGGCAGGTGGAGTCCCGACCGCCGGAGAGCAGGACGATCGCGGGACGACCCTCCAGAGCGGCCGCGACGGCGGCGAGCATGCGGTCCATGGTGGTTTCACCTTACGCCGCTGTGGCTTCGAAACCTCGAGGGCGGGCGGGCTCGGCGGCTGAGGCGGCGCGAACGTGCACCTACCGCCCTCCGGGGGGCGGTAAAAGCTCGTTCGCCACGCGAGAGTCCATCTTCCTCGAGGCCGCCGTCGTTCGAAACGCCTCCTACCCGTCGAACGCCCGGGCCAGGACCAGCTCCGTCGCCTGCCGGAAGCCCTTGAGCTTCACCTCGCCGATGCGCTCGAACTCGAGGTGCCGGCCGGCGCTGTCGACCACCGGGCGGGTGACGAGGACCTCGCCGCCGCCGGAGCGGGCCGCCACGCGGGCGGCGAGGTTGACCGCCCGACCGTAGTAGTCGCCGTCGCGGTAGAGCGCCTCGCCGGCGTGCATGCCGATCCGGGGACGGGGGCGCTCGGTCATCAGCTCCTGGAAGCCGACGGCCCAGTCGACGAGGGCGGCGGCGTCGGGGCCGACGATCATCACCTCGTCGCCGATCGTCTTGATGATCCGCGCCTCGTCGGGAAGCGTGAGCTCGACCGCCTCGACGCAGCGCTCGACCGCGCTGACGGCCTCCTCCTCCCCCTGCTCCTCGGTCATGCGCGTGTAACCGGCGAGGTCGGCGAACGCGATCGTCACGCGCAGGCGCCCGAGGTCGAGCTCGCCCTCCTCGAGGTCGGACTCCATGTGGCCGACGACGTCCTGCTCCACGTAGTGGGCAAGAAAGCGCTGGTGGATGTGGTCCATCATCGGAGAGGCGAGCGGGAGGAGCTCGCGCGCGAGGCTCTGCATCTCCTCCGCCATCTCGAGGCCGGGCACGCCGTCGCGGATCAGCGGCTCGTGGACGTAGAGGTGGAAGAGCCGGACCTCCGCGTCGGCGATCTGCGCCAGCGCCTGGCCGTACACGCGGACGAGCTGGAGGAAGGCGACGAGCGGGAACCCGGACGCCAGGACCGCGGCGATGTAGCGCAGGAGCTGGAGGTCGTCCTCGGAGATCAGCCCGTCCCGGAGCTGCGGCATGCCGAGCGAGGCGAAGATGCGCTCGATCAGCGCCGGCTGCAGCCCGGTGTCGGCGGCCGCGGCCTCGAGGTCGACGCCGCCTTCCACCCGCGGGAACAGATCCTCGACGTAGCCGAACGCCAGCCGCCCCGAGCGGCTGGCCTCGCGAATGTCCTCGAGCGTGTGCCCGCGCTCGCGCATGCGGGAGACGAGCCGCGCGTGGGCGACGAGCGGCGGCGTCCACCGCCCGTTGTAGCCGGGGATCAGGCCCTGGTCGCCCCAGCGCTTGAGCGACCCCGGGCTGGCGCTCGCGCGGCGAGCGGCCTCTGCGAGCGTGAGGTCCTCGTCGTTCACGTGGTCAACCTAATGGGTCGACGCGGATAGACGGGCGACGGGACTGAGCTCTGTGCCCCGTCGCCCCCGCGGGCGAAACGGCCCGCCACGTCGGCCGCCGGCGCTCGTTGCCTCGACAGCGGCACCTTGCGGGCGGGGGTCCGCCCACTTCGCGGCCTGGTGCCTAATTGGTACGTCTCAAGGTCTACTCCCGGCGTTCCGGCAAGTCAACGGAAGGGACGCACGTGTAGAGGTTCACACCGCCAGGTGGGGATATTCGCGCTCGACGAGATCGCGATAGCGCGCGTAGATCGGCTTCGTGATCGGGATCAGCGACAGCGCCGCCTTGACGTCGCCGCCGGACTTGATCCGCCGCCGGGCGATCGCCATCGCGATGTTCTCCTTGCCCTGGAAGTACTTGTTCGCGGTCTCGGAGGACATCGACATGCGGACCCTGGCGTCCCAGTCGACGTCGTCGGTCCACTCCCAGTGCAGGTTGCCGTCCTCGCCGTCACGCGCCGCCCGGATGTTGATGACCATGTCGACGTCGGTGAACTCGAAGCGCTGCGGCACGTCGGCGTCGCGGAGCTTCGGCCCCATCTCGGGGTCCTCGCTCATCATCGAGAAGACCTTGTCCATCACCTCGCGGAACTCCTTCGGCGAGTTGTATTCGGCCACCGCTCCTCCTCTGCGATCGAGCACCCGAAAGCCGTACGGTTTGCATCCTGCCCGATCCGCCGGCCACGATCCACCTGCACCCGACCGCGGAGCTCGCCGAGCGCGTCCTCCTGCCCGGCGATCCGGGGCGCGCGCTGCTGCTCGCGCAGACCGTGCTCGTCGAGCCGCGCATGTTCAACCACCACCGCGGCCTCTGGGGCTACACCGGCGCGGCGTCGGACGGCGAGCCGCTGACGATCCAGAGCACCGGGATGGGCGGCCCGAGCGCGGCGATCGTGATCGAGGAGCTCGCGCAGCTCGGCGCGCGGCGCCTCGTGCGCGTCGGGACTTGCGGCGCGGTCGACGGCGGGCTGCGCCTCGGCGACCTCGTCGTCGCCGACCCGGCGCTGGCGCACGACGGCGCGAGCCGAGCCCTCGGCGCCGGCGACTCCGTCGCGGGCGACCCCGAGCTGGCCGACCGCCTGGCGGCCGGCGGCGCGGTCCGAGGGCCGATCGCCAGCGCCGACCTCTTCTATCCCGCCGACGCGGACGCCGGCAGGGCGCAGCTGGCGCGCTGGCGCGAGGCGGGCACGCTGGCGGTCGAGATGGAGTGCGCGGCGCTGTTCCGCCTCGCCGAGCTCCGGGGCGTCCGCGCCGGATGCATCTGCGCCGTCTCGGACCTGATCGCGACCGGCGCGCGGCTCGACGCCGACGCCCTCGCGGCGGCGGCCGAGCGACTCGGCCACGCCGCCGTCGCGGCGCTCGCCTAGTAGCTAGGAGTCGACCTTCAGGCGCTCCTGGGTCCGGGACACCGTCCGGCGCCCGGACGGGAGCGCGTCGCGCAGCCCGTGGACCTCCGCCGTGAGCGCGCCGAGCTGGTCCTCGACCGCCTTGAGCTTGCGGTCGCCGGCGCCCCGCGGCGCGGCCTTCGCGGCCTTGGGCGCCGAGTCGAGCTTGGCGTCGAGGGACGCGAGGCGCTCCTCGATCGCGGTCAACCGCTCGTCGAGGCGAGTCGTCGCGTCCAAGTTCCCGAGCCGCTCCTCGAGCCGGTCCAGCCCGTCCTCGATGCCCTCCAGCCTCTGGGCGACCGAGCGCACGCGCCTCGTGAGGCGCTCGAGGTCGGAGGCCGACGGCAGGTTCAGGGCGCCCATCGCCACCTCCTGCGCCTGCGCGGCCTTCTCGCGGACCTCGAACGCGCGGGAGAGCGCGCCGCTGATCAAGGGGTTCTCGAGGAGGTCCTGGGCGAGCTTGCCGACGGCCTCTTCGCCTTGCTTGGTGAGCCGCGTCCGGAGACCCGCTGCGTTGTCGTCGCTCATGCGTCGCACTGTAGCGGATCAACCCCTAGTCTAACCCTCTAGTCGAAGGTTAGAGTCACCCTCTCCGGATTGCGGTTTGGTAGTTCTCTCGCGCGAGTGGGAAGAAGGGCGCATGTAAACGGTGTCCACGGGCGTTAAAGTCCGTGCGACCGGGGGCCGATCCTCTCCTGGCCCGCCTTCCCCGTCAGCGTGGTCTCCCGAGCCTCCGATGCCGAACCTTCCTGGTTGCGATACCCCATTTCACGCAGTAGGTTGCGCGCCATCGCGCGATGGCGTGGTAGCGTGCCGGCGTCGTCGCATCGTTGCGGAACGGGTCGTTAGCCGCTTTCGGGAGGGAGTAAGCCAGCGCTGATGAAGAGCCGGAGGAGACTTCTCGTCGCTCTGCTCTCGGTGGGCGTGTTCACCGGGGGCTTCATGGTCGCAGTGCTGCCCGCCTCGGCGGAGAAGCGCACGATCACCGTCACGCTGCTCGGCGGTGGCCATCTGACGCTGACCGTCGACGTGCCGCCGGGCACGCCCCTCGACCAGATCAAGCTGCCGAACATCAGCCTCCCGATCGTCGGGATCTCCGAGAGCGCGCCGCCGCCACCGCCCCCGAGCACGACGACCGGCACCACGCCGGTGCCGACTACCACGGGCCAGCAGCAGACCCAGCCACAGGGCCAGGGGCCCAAGCCGGCGACCGGCTCGAAGCAAGGCTCGAAGCAGCAGACGACCTCGTCCAAGAAGCGCCACTCGGTCATCCAGCCCAAGGGTCAAGCCAAGAATCAGACTTCGCAGCAGAAGCAGACGACGGCGCGCGCGAAGCTCCGGGCGAAGAAGAAGACGGCCGTCCGCACTCCGCAGGGGGCGCCGACGCCGGCGAATCCGACGTTCTCGTTGGCGACGCCGGGGCCGGCGGCGATCGGGGTGCCGAACTTCTTCATCGAGCAGTTTCGGATTCCGCCGTTCCTGCTGCCGA
>JAOPZQ010000130.1 GCA_025964075.1 Solirubrobacterales bacterium
GTACTCGTCGACGAGCGGCTTCAGCTCGCTCAGTCGCGCGTCGATCTCCTTCACCTTCTCATCGAGAAAATCTGGCACATCGCCTCCCGGTCTCAAAGTGAGTGTAAGCGTTACACGCTAGACGACGCGTCAACGACGAGGTGCAAGATCAGTGTCGACGAGTCCACCCGGAGCGCAGTACCCGCAGCGCGTTACCCGAGCAGATCGCCTCGCCGAGCGTGGCGCCGTAACGCTCGCGGAGCGCGTCCGCGAGCGGCTTCATCCGAGCCATGTCCTCGAGGCCCGCGAGCATCGGCTTGATGTACCCGTCGAGGTCGGAGCCGATCCCCACGTGGTCGTCTGACCGTGTCACCGAGCGCACGCGGTCGATCTGACGGCAGATCGCGTCGACCGAGCCGGCGAACGTGTCCTCCGTGTCACGGCGCAGGCCATCGCGCGCGTAGTGGTCGCAGAGGATGGCGCCGCACAGGCCTCCGCGTTCGCCGATCCGGGCGATCGTCTCGTCGTCGAGGTTGTACTCGAGGTGTCCGAACCGGCACGCCATGTGCGTCGCGAGCACGGGCACGCGGCGCTCCGGGTCGACCTCGTCGAGGAGCGCGAAGGTGTCACGGAGCGACGCCCCGCTCATGTGAGTGACGTCCACCAGCACGCCCTCGCGCACCATCGCCCGCACCATCGCCTCGCCGAGATCGGTGAGTCCTGTGGTCGGCTGGCGGAAGAGGAAGCGGTAGAGCCGGTCGGGAAGGAACGGCAGGGCGGGAGCGTTCGTCGCCACCGAGCGGTAGAAGAGATGGGCGACCGTGACGTAGGCGACGCCGCGGCGCGCGAGCTCGGCGATGTTGCGCTCCACGTCGGCCGTGTCGCCGCCGAGGTGGAACGCGCCTTCGACGCAGTGCACGAACGCCAGGCGGCCGGCCGCCAGGGCGGCGTCGAGCTCGGCGGGATCGTGCACGACGCGGGTCGTCTGAGCGTGCGTCTCGTTCAGGTGGGATTCCACCAGCTCGAGCTGTCGCACGAGCGAGTCGAAGTAGGGCGGACGCGGGCGCGAGGCGTAGCGAACCGTGAGGTCCACCTCGTCGAACGGTGAGTAGAGCACCGAGAGCGCAACGCCGACACCCCCGGCGCGCATCTTCTCCACGGTGACGCCCGGGCCCGAAAAGAACGAGCGGTAGTTCGCGAACCGGCTCGCGAGGCCGATGAGGCGCGCCCGCACCCGGTCGGCGAAGCTCACCCGCTCGTCGGCGCGGGTGAGGGCGTCGAGTGTCGCTTCCGATCCCCCGGGGACGAGGTGCATCGGGTAATGCGCGTGGAGGTCGCAGATCACTTCTCGAGCAGGGCCTTCAGGCGCTGCAGCGAGGCCTGGGCCTCCCGCTGGGAGACCCCGCCGACGAGCGCCCGGCTCGCGGCGTTGCCGAGCGGCCCGAACGGTGGGGCGAACTCGTTGACGTAGTGAAAGCGCGTGCCGCCGTCATCGTTCTCGCGCAGCTCGTAGCGGGTCATCGCCTTCGAGTGGGCGGGCCCGCGTCCCTCCCACACCGCGACCCGTGGCCGTTCGAGCTTCTCCACCGTCCAGCGGACCTTGAAGTTGACCCCGCGCAGGTGAAGCGTCTGGACGATCTCACTGCCCTCCTGCAGCGGGTTGTCGGGAGAGCCGTGCAGCCTCCTGTGGATCGTCACCCACTCGTGCAGGCGCCCCGCGTCCATGAGCACGTCCCAGACGGCCTGGGGAGGCGCGGCGATCTCGATCGTGGTCTCGACCGTGCTCACGGGCGCGGAACCTACCTGGCTCGCAGGGGTTCGGTCGCCTCCCAGTCGCGCAGCGCGCGCTCGATGGCGGCATCGAGGCGGTGGCGGCGGACGCCGAAGATCTCCTGAGCGCGGTCGTCGCGGGGGAGGAGGTCGCCGTGCAGGCCCTCCATCAGCGGGCCGATGAGCTCGTGGGTCTCGCCCGCGACGGCGGCCGCGACCCGGCTCTCGATCGCGGTCATCGTCAGGCGCCCGAGCTCGAGCGAGGGCCGCCCGACGAGCATCGCGTCGCGGATGCGCTCGATCAGGGCCTGGTAGGTGACGACATCGGGGCCTGCCAGGTCGAGCGAGAGCCCGGCGGCGGCGGGCTCCGTCGCCGCGCGCGCGAGGTACTCGATGACGTCGCGGCCGTCGATCGGCGCCGTGCGGTTGACGCGCCAACCGGGAAGCGCGAGGACGGGGAGGCGTTCGATCAGGCGGACGAGGAAGCGGAACGACCGCGACCGCGCACCGATGACGATCGAGGCGCGCAGCGCCACCGAGTCCGGCACGCCGGCGAGGAGCGCCTGCTCGACGGCGAGGCGGCTCGCCAGGTGCTCGGACGCGGCCCCGAGATCCGGCACGAGACCGCCGAGGTAGACGATGCGGCGCACCCCGGCCGCGCGGGCGGCGGCGACGACGTTCTCGGCGGCGCGCCGCTCGCGCTCCCCGAACGTGCCGTTCGCGCCCGGGACCGCGGGCTCCATCGAATGGATCAGGTAGTAGACGACCTCGACATCGTCCATGGCCTCCTCGAGGCCGGCCCGGGTGACGGCGTCGCCCTGGAGGACCGGGACGTCGAGCGCCGAGCGCTCGGGGCGCCGCGCGAGGCCGACCACGTCGTGGCCGTCGCGCTGCAGGCGCGGCGCGAGGGCGGCTCCGACGTAGCCCGTGATGCCGGTGACGAGGATGCGCACGAAGGGAATGAGTACCCGATGTGGGGCCGGCTTCCCTCCCAGGAAGTGTTGACCGGGTGGGTGCGCGCGGCGATGCGTGGGGTATCACGTCGCCATGTGCTTCGACTTCGACTCCCTACCGCCCGACCTCCCCGCCGACCTCCGCCGTGCGCCGATGGCCGGCGGGGCGGGCGCCGAGCTCATCGAGCTGACCTCGGGCGACGGCACTCGGTTCTCCGCGGCCCTCGCCGCGTCGCCCGCGTCGACCGGCCCCGGCGTGGTCGTCCTGCCCGACATCCGCGGTCTCTATCGCTTCTACATCGAGCTCGCGGAGCGCTTCGCCGAGGCGGGGCATGACGCGATCGCGATCGACTACTTCGGGCGCACCGCCGGGGTCGGCGAGCGGGGCGAGGACTTCGACGCCATGTCGCATGCCCGGCAGACGCGGCCCGAGCAGATCCAGGCCGACATGGAGGCGGCGATCGAGGAGCTGACGAAGGGTGCGACGCCCGAGCAGGTGGTCAGCGTCGGCTTCTGCTTCGGCGGCACGCACTCGTTCCTCGCCGGTACGCGGCGCGAGCTCGGGCTCGACGGCGTCGTCGGCTTCTACGGCGGGCTCGACGGCTCCCGCTGGGGGATGCCGTCGCCGAAGGACGAGGCCGTGCACATGCGCTGCCCCGTGCTCGGTCTGTTCGGCGGTGCCGACCAGGGCATCCCGCCCGAGGACGTCGAGGAGTTCGACCGCAGCCTCGACGTCGCCGGCGTCCCCCACGAGATCGTCGTCTACCCCGGGGCGCCCCACTCGTTCTTCGACCGGAAGTACGACGAGTACGCCGAGGCGTGCGAGGACGCCTGGCGCCGGGTGCTGGGATTCCTAGCGCATCTCGGCGCTCACGCGGTCGCCCCGTAGACGACCACGTCCAGCGTCCGCGGGCCGTGGACGCCCAGGATCATCCGCTGCTCGATGTCCGCGGTCCGGCTCGGGCCGGCGACGAGCACCGCGTGGCCGGGGTGCTTCGCGCTCGCGACGCCGAGCCGAGCGAGCCCCTCGGCGACCGACGCCACGACGTCAGCGGCGGCGAGGAGCGCGACCTGGCGCGGCGGCAGGACGGCGACGCCGCGGGGGCGGCCGGCATGGTGGACGAAGCCGATCTGACCGGTCTCGGCGATGCCGACGTCGGCCAGGATCAGGGAGACCTCGGCGTCCTCGGCCGGCGCACCGCCCGGCGCGATCTCGTCCAGCGCCGCGTCGTCCCAGCGCGCGACCGACCCGCCGGCGATGAGGTCCCGCGCCCGCGCGCGGGCGTCGTCGAGCGAGGCCGCGTGGTGGACGACGCCGTCGAGCTCGGCGAGGACGGCGCCGAACGCCGGCAGGAGCTCAGCCACCGCGCCTCCGCCGCCAGCGCGCGTGGAAGGGCTCGGCCGCGGGGCGCTTGAGATCGCGGCCGTGCGTCCAGCCCGAGAACGGGAACGGGACCCGGGCGAGCCAGCCGTCGCGCTCGCCGCCCCCGAGCCGGCCCCACAGCGGCGCGAGCGCCTTCGCCCCCGTCGCCGCCGTCGCGCGGTAGCCGCCGGGCTTGCCCCACAGGCG
>JAOPZQ010000144.1 GCA_025964075.1 Solirubrobacterales bacterium
CGGCGGGCGACGCCGGTCGTGCCGACGCCGTCGTCGACCACCCGCAGGCGGACGCCGCCCATGCGGCCGACGTCGAGGCGCACGCTCGCGCGGCACGGACCGGCGTGCTTCGCCGCGTTGACCAGCGACTCCCGCGCCACCTTGAGCAGCGCCTCGCCGGCCGGGCGCCCGAGCCGCTTCGCGGCCTCGGCCGCCGCGTCGCTGACCTCGAGATGGACGGGGATGAAGAACTCGTCCTCGACGTTCGAGACGACCGCCGTCAGCCGACTCGGGAAATCGCCCGCAATCGGCTGGGACAGCTGGTGGATGACGGACCGGATCGCGGTATCGCCCCGGATCAGCATCCCCCGGGCGCGGGCGATGCCGTCGGCGATCGCCGGCTCGAGCTCGGCCGACTCGAGGATCGCGTCGAGGCTGAGGTGGGCGGCGAAGAGGATCTGCGCGACGTGGTCGTGCAAGTCGTCGGCGATGCGCTGGCGCTCCTGCAGGCGGGCGAGCTCCGCGCGCTGCTGCTGGTAGCGCTCGCTGGCCCAGCCGAGGGCCGCGAGTTTGGCGACCCGGGCGAGCGCCAGCCGTTCGCTCTGCGTGAACGGCTCGCCGCGCAGGCGCAGCGCCGCGAGCGTGCCGATGCGCTGGCGCCCGAGATGGATCGGCCGGTAGTAGGCCGCCCAGCCGGGGTCCCCCACCTTCTGGGGGCCGATCGCGTACGCCCGGACGCCCGGGCCGGTCTGGGCCTCGTGGAGCACCGTGTCGGCGAGGTCGTCACGGTCGCCCGAGACGCGGTGGACGATCGGCTCCGACTCGTCGGGCGCGATCGCGAGCAGCGTCGCGTCCAGGGCGACGCACATGTCCTCGAGCGCCCGCGGAAGGAACTCGAGGAGGCTCTGGCCCGAGGCGATCGCCACGGCGACCCAGGAGAGGACCGCCTCGAGCTGCTCCTTGCGGCGGAGCTCGAACATCGCGCGCGCGAGCTCGACCACGGTGGCGATGCGCGGGGCGAGTCGCTCGGCGCGCCGGAGGTCGTCGAACGTGAACTCCGTCCTCTTGTTGACGAGGTGGAGCACTCCGATCGGCCGGTCGGCCACCGCCAGCTGGAGCGAGAGCAGGCGACGGATGCCGAACGCGTCGACCCACTCCTGGATGATCCCGCGGTCATCGGCCGCGTCGTTGCTCAGATAGGGGCGACCCGTGGTGAACACGCGCGCCGCGTTCGAGTGCAGGTCGAACGCGCTGATCTGGTAGGACGCGGCGGTCCCCTCGTCGGCGCCGAACGAGCCCGGCGTCAGCTGCAGCACCTCGCGCTGCGCGTCCCACACCATCACGCCGGTCATCGCGGCGCCGAACATCGGCGCCACACACTGGCGTAGCGCGGCGCTCAGCTCGTCGAAGTTCGTCGAGGACAGGGCGACCTCGTCGAGCGCCTCGAGGTTCTCCAGCCGCTCGGCCAGCGACGCCGTGGAGCGGCGGGTGCGGCGATGGGCGACCGCAAGCGCCGTCTGGCGCGCGAACGGCCCGACCAGCTCCGTGTTCTCGATCGCGCCGTCGCCCCGCCGGAGGACGACGAGCGCCCCGAGCGAGGAGCCGTCGAGTCGCAGCTCCGCCGCGACGAGGGAGCGATAGCCGAGCTCGGCGAGCTCCTCGGCGCCCGGGAGCTCGCACGCGGCGAGCCGGGGCACGTGGAGATCGGGGACTCCCGCGAGCGACGGCGCGAGCGCCGTGATCGCAGCGCGCAGCGGCCGGCGCTCGTCGGCCCGGACGCCCATCGACGCGGCGAGCGTCAGGACCTGCGCGCCGGTGCGGACTCCGACCACGAGCGCGTCGCAGGCGAAGGTCCTCTGCGCGGCCTCGACGAACCCCGCCAGGTCGGGCATGCCGGTGCTCGACGTGGCGGGCGGGCTGGCCGCAACGAGATCGGTCACATCAGACCTGCGGCGCGCAATCCTCCGCCGCGGGCGCGATCACGCCGACCCGGATCGCCTTGGCGATGAGCTCGGTCTTCGTCCGCGCGGCGAACTTGCCCTTCAGCTTCTGGATGTGGAAGCGCACCGTGGACTCCGAGATGTACAGGCGGCTGCCGATCTCGTGGTTCGTCAGGCCCTCGGCGGCGAGCTCGAGGACGCGCTCCTGCTGGGGCGTGGGCAGCGCGTCGGCCATCCGCGAGGCGACGACGTCGTGCAGCTGCTTGACGATCTGCGGACCCGCGGCGGCGTCCTTCACGCGGTCCCCGGCGCGCACGCGCTCGAGCGCCGCGCGCAGCTCGGGCAGGCCCGCGGCCTTCGTCACGTACGCCGCCGCGCCGGCCTGGAGCGAGGCGCGCACCGTCTCCTCGCTCAGGTAGGTGGTGAGGACGATGACCGCGGTGCTCGGGAACCGGTCGCGCAACCGGACGCAGAGATCCTCGCCGCTCATGTCGGGCAGCCGCAGGTCGACGAGCGCCACGTCGGGCAGAGTGCGCCGCGCGACGTCGAGCGCCTCCTTGCCGGTGGCCGCCTCGCCCACGATCTCGAGTCGCGGGTCCGTGGCGAGCGTCGAGCGCAACCCCTCACGCACGATCTCATGGTCATCCACGATCAGGATGCGCGTCCGTGAAGTCATCTCTCTCCTCATTGCCGACCCGGCTGACCCAGCTGACCCGGCTGCATTCTACCCGGCGCCCGCGACTAGCTCCCTACTCCGGCGCCCAGTTGCAACTTCGCGGCCGCCAGGGGAGCGAGGCCCTCGGTGACGACGTCGACGGTCAGGCTCGCGGCGCAGGCGGAGCAGCAGTACTCGCGGAGGCTGACGTGCGGGGACTGGTTGCGGCCGCGGACGTTCATCTCGAGCGCCGCGTAGCGCTCGGTGATCGGCCGGTCGGCGACCACGGCCTCGCCCTCGCGCCAGTTCTCCTCCGCCGCGCTGAGCGTGGAGCCGCACGAGCCGCACACCCAGCGGTCCCCGTCGAGGACGACCGAGACGCCGATGTGGGCGGGCGGGCTCAGCTCCGCGCTCGGCTCGCCGCCGATGCGCGCGCGGCGGATCTCCTCCCGGCGGGCGGCGCTCGCGCCGGCGTCGAGCGCCCCGTCGGGGCCCAGGATCACGCCGTAGATCTCGCGCGCGTGGTTCGGCGTCACGTAGCGCGCGGCGACGTCGCGGACGACGAGCGCGGGATCGCGCAGCAGCGGGTCGCCGAGGCCGCCGCCGCCGCCGCTGGTCGTGACGAACACGTCGTCGAGGCCCAGCACGAGGTGGGTGAGCTTCGAGCGCGTCGCCTCGTTCCGGCCCGCCAGCCGGGCCTCGGTGGGGAGCACTCCCTGCGCGATCAGGGCGGCGATGTTGGTCTCGCGGACCGGGTAGAAGTTGCCGCTCGAGGCGGGATAGCCGCCGCCGTAGCCGATCGGCGGCACCTGCGCGCAGGCGTTGAACCCGACGCCGCCCATCGAGTCGCTGTAGTGCATCGCGAACGCCTGCTCGAGCGCCTGGCCGCCGCGGTGCTGCCCGGGGCCGCCCGAGTTCGGGATCAGCTTGCGCCACAGGAAGAGCACGGGGTCGGCGGCCTCGTGGACCTCGACGTCCGCGAGCCCGCACCCCGTCATGCACGTGAGGCCGTAGGAGTCCTGGCCGTCGCCCACCGTCTGCGCGCCGCCGCCGGCGCCGCTGGCGTTGTCGACGTAGAAGATCACCGAGACGCCGCCGTGCTGGTTGCCTCCGAAGAGGGCGCTGCCCGGGAACCCGTCCTGGCACTGGCCGGCGACGCGGCCGCGCAGCACCGGATCGTCGCTCAGGGCCAGCGCCTGGTTCAGCACCGCCTTCGTCAGCTTGCACGCGCGCATGCCGACCTCGGAATGGGCGTTCGACACCGGCGCGGGCGGCTCGGAGTTGACGATCGTCCCCTTCTCGCCGAGGTCGACCGTGATCGGGCGCCAGAGGCCGCCGTTGACCGGCAGGTCGCCGTAGACCAGGGAGGTCATGAGGGCGGTCATCGCCTGCCCGAACATCGGCCCTTCCGTCGAGTTCACGAACGCGTCGATCTGCGGCACGCCGGAAAAGTGGAAATGCAGCTCGTCGCCCGCGACCTCGAGCTTGCAGCGCATCTCGAGCAGGAGCTCGGGGCCGTCGTGGCCGTCGAACTCGTTCCAGTCGACGGCCTCGTACACGCCGTCGGGGAGCTTCGAGATGCGCTCGCGCAGCACCTGCTCCGAGAGGTCCTTGTTGATCTCGCAGTACTCGCGGTGCGCCTCGAGGCCGAACTCGTCGACGATCTCGCCGAGCTTGCGCGTCGCGGTGTTGTTGGCGGCGATCATCGAGCGGATGTCGTTGAGGACCGGCCCCGGCGCGCGCACGTTGGCGGCGATGAAGTGCTCCCACTCGTTGTCGATCGCGCCGTCGCGGATGATCCGCACCGGCGGGAACCGCAGGCCCTCCTGGTAGACGTCGTGCGCGCCGGGGGCGTACCCCGAGATGCCCACGCCCCCGATGTCGAGGACGTGCATGTTGGAGAAGCTCCAGCCCAGATGCTCGCCCTGGTAGAAGGTCGGCATGATCACGGACACGTCGCCCTGGTGCATGGCGCCGCCGGTATGGGGATCGTTGACGATCCAGCCGTCGCCCGGACGGATCTCGTCCTCGCCGACGAGCGAGGCGATCACCTGGGTGCCGATCAGCGAGGACCCGACGTGGAACAGCACGTAGCTCGCGAAGCCGAGGTGCTCGGGCTTCGTGTCCATCAGGCAGGTCGAGAAGTCCTTCGCGTCGGTGACGATCGGCGAGCCCGAGGTCCGCACCAGCGTGATCGCCATCTCGTTGGTCAGGTTCTGCAGCGCCTTGCGGTGGACCTCGGCCGCGATGACGTCGTAGTCGCTGGTAGCCACTGTGGTCTCCCTATCGGGTCAGGACGTAGTTGAGGTACTCGTCGCGCTCGGCGGTCGTCCCGGTGGGCACGTAGATCGTGGTGTCGCTCTCGTCGATGATCGCCGGCCCCTCGATCCGGATCCCGGCGCCGCACAGCGCGTCGTCGTAGACGGGGATCTCCGCACGGCGATGGACGTCCGGCAGGTACACCTCCCGCATCTCGCGGCGGGCCGCGTCCGGCGTGTGGCCGTTGCGGCTCGCCACCGGCAGGTCGGGCCGCGGCTGGCGGCCCACCGCGGTGACGCTGTAGTTGACGCGCGTCGCGGGCACGCCCTTCCACGCCGTCCCCTCGCCGTAGGTCCGCTCGTAGAGCTTCAAGAAATCGCTCGAGAGCGACTCGGCGTCGTCGACGGTGAGGGGGCGGTCGGGCAGCGGCAGGGTCAGCTCGTACTCCTGCCCCTGGAAGCGGAGGTCGGCGCTGCGGGCGATGTCGATCTCGTCGTCTGCGAAGCCCTCGGCGGCCATCTCGCGGCGCGCGTCCACGACCATGCGCTCGCCGATCTCGTTGACGCGCTCGACGCCGTCGGGCTTGGAGAGATCCCAGCCGACGCCCTGGTCGTTGCGCAGCACGAAGTCGGAGGCGAGCACGCCGAGCGCGCAGAACACCGAGCTGTTCTGGGGAATGACGATCGTCGAGATGCCGAGCCGGTCGGCGATCTGCGAGGCGAACAGCGGCAGCGTGCCGCCGTAGGCGAGGAACAGGAAGTCCCGCGGGTCGTGGCCCTTGCCGACGCTCACCTCGCGAACGGCGTTGGCCATGTTGACGACCACGAGGTCGTGGACGGCCGCCGCGGCCTGCTCGGTCGACCACCCGAAGCGCGCGCCGAACGTGCGGTCGAGCGCGGCGCGCGAGAGCTCGGGCTTCAGCTGCACGCGGCCGCCGAGGTAGTTGTTGGGGTCGATGAACCCGAGCGTGACCATGGCGTCGGTCACGGTCGGCTGCTCCCCGCCGCGGTCGAGCGCCGCCGGCCCCGGCGTCGAGCCCGCGCTGTGCGGCCCGACCTGCGGCACGCCGCGCTCGCTGACCCAACCGATCGAGCCGCCGCCGGCGCCGACCGAGACGACGTCGACGAGGTTGACGCCCGTCTGGAACGGCCCGAGCTGGAGGTTCTTCTCGATGTGGATCTCGTTGCCCGAGATGATCCCGGTGTCGAAGCTCGTCCCGCCCATGTCGCCGAGGAGCACGCGCTTGTGGCCCATGCGCTTGGCGAGCTCGTTGGCCCCGATCGCGCCGCCGGCGGGCCCGGAGCCGAGGAGCGCGAGCGGGTAGGAGCGCGCCTTCTCGAGGCTGATGCCGCCGCCGAGGCCCTGGAAGAAGACGAGGCCGCCGCCGAGCCCGGCGGTCTGGAGGTTCTCGCTCAGCGAGTCGAGGTAGAGGCGAGCGCGCGCCTGGACGAAGGAGTTGAGCACCGCCGTGGTCCAGCGGCGCGTCTCGCCAACCACCGGGAACACGCGGT